>JANMNK010001217.1:0-13180 GCA_031373875.1 Pirellulaceae bacterium
ATTTTGAACTTTCTTGTCGCTCTTCTATTGACGACAGGCTGCTCGGTAATTGCGATCGGAGCGGATCGAGGGGAAGCGAACCCGCTCGATTTCGAGCCCATTCAATCTCTTCGAAAGACGCTCGGAAGGACATGCACTATATCTTTCAAGAATGGAAATCTAAGGAGCGGTGTCGCCTCACTTGAAAAGGAATACGGCATTCGGGTGTGGCTCGATGCACGCATCGATTTGGATGCCTCGTCGGACTTCCTCTCCTCCGGTAAGTCGCTTGCAATCGCTCTAGATAGCCTAGCTGCTTTGCAAAAAGCGACCCCTGTGTGGATGGGTGACACAGTCTATTTCGCTCCAACCGAGTCTGCGGGCGCAATAGAATCGGCTTACTGGCGCATGTATCGCAACTGGCCCAGTTCCCGTTTGTCGGCGAACGAATTTGAATGGACCATGCCCACTTCTCCTCGTGAATTACTGGAAAAGTGGAGCGAACAAAACCAATGGAAACTTATCGGCTCCGAAGCAATTGAATACGATTTGTGGTCCGGCAAAACGCTACCCCAAGGCAACGCTCCCGCTCAACTCGCATGCCTCTTGTCGGGGCTTGGAATGGAAGCGAATATCGACGAAGGCGCAAAAGTTCTCACGCTGGTTCCGATGGCCGCCGCAATGTCGTTTGCATGCAACTACAAGCCAGAAAGAATCGATAGCAAACTGCTTGCGAGTTGGAAAAGGAATTGGCCAAGAGCAACGATTGTAAGGAGCGGCAACGTGCAGGTGGTTCAAGCTAGCCCTGCAGCCCAACGCGAACTGGTCGCATTTCCGCTGACCCCAAAGTCATTAAGTTCGAATGGAAAAGATCCTTTGGCGTTAGAACGATTCAGTTTAAAATTTAAAGGCCGACTATTACCGGTTCTCGAAGAGCTTCGTAAAGGGCCTCAGATCACGTTTGAACCATGGCCGCTGCCCATGCAGATCCAAGATCGGCCTGTTGAAACCAATTTCAAGAACGCCACAATCGATAATGTACTTGAAGAGCTCGGGCTCCAAGCCAAAATTGGTTTCACCCGAAATGGTTTGAATGTGACTATCGAAATCCCTTGACCGAAATCGCCCGCGTCAAAACTTGCGTGCGCGTTACAGTTTATCGTTATCCGCATGAACTATTCTGGATTTGCGGACAGTAGGTGCTTTACCGTTTGATCGGTTCGTTCCGATTGTAAAACGGCTGGTATCGGAATTCCCGTCTGTAGCAGTGGTTTCAAAGGCCGTTCTTCATCTGCATTGACGAATCTAGAAATGCGAATAGCAACGCGGTCGGTAAATTCTCGAAAAAGAATTCAAAAAACTTTTATCGAGTAATCAGCTTACTGAAATTTCCTAATGCAATGCTATCGTCGATCGGTTACGGATAACCATCGTCGGAAAAAAAGATTTCAATGCTGCAAGGAGAGTAAGCAGTGAAACGAAAATTGCTCAACGGATGCGCGTTGTCGCTTGCGATCGCTTGTGGCAACAATATGGCAACGGGACAAACACCGTATTATGGACAAACGCCGCTTTACAGCGGGACAACCTTAGGAACGTACCCTTCACAGTACGTCGCCTATGCCCCGACAGTCCAAGCAAACCCATATGCTTCATATTTTCAAGTGCCAGAAGAACAAGTCACTCCTGTTCCCGCTCAACCCGTTAACCCAGGACAATTTATTCCTAACGGCGCACAGCATGGCGGTCATCAACACGTTCAACCCATGAATGTCCCTCAAGGACATCCAAACCAAGGATTGATCGCGCCGTTGCCCGCAGTGGATGCACAGCCTCAATATTATCAACAGGCACCAACTCAGCCTGGTCCTCAATACGTCGACAACTCAGTAGGTACGGGTTGCCAAACCTGTCCACAACCACAAGGTAATTGGAACGGGGGTTACGCCCAGGCTCCAGTTTATGGCTCCATGCCAGCCTATGGATATGGTACGGGCGGGGGACTTTCCCAGCCTTGGTCAATGGCACGTTCTAGCGGTCCAAGCATGTTCTTTGGTGGTGCAAATGCACTATTCATGAATACGGAAGACACTCGCTACGTACGATTGACGAACGATAGCAACATGCCAACGTCCCCGTTGCTCAGCACGCGATCGGCGCGAATTGGTACTGGGCCAGGCTTTCAAACGTATTTCGGTCGCTATATCAACTGCGGTCGAAATGCGATCATCGCGGACTACTGGAGTGTGCTCGATAATTCGGCTATGGCAAGTGTCATGCCGGGTGCGGGCGAAAATCTCCGATCCGACTTGCCCTTTACAACTCTCGGACCTGGTGGCAATCCCGCAACCTTGAACGGTATCGAGATGCCTGCTCAGAGCGTGTACGATTGGTTCGATGGCGCTTCGGCACATCGAATTCGTCGAAGCAATAGCTTCAACAGTCTTGAAATCAACCTCCTTGGATTTGGTATCGGCGGAGCCGCACTTGGTTCTGGTGGCGGATTCGGAGGCGGTGGCTGCGGTGGTGGTGGCGGTCGTTTTGCTGGCGGTCGTTGCGGCACAGCAGGAGGATGCGGCGATAGCTCAGGATGCAATTCCTGCGGTACGTCAAGTTGTGGCGGTAGTTGCCGCACATGCATCGGCGGCCCCGGCGCTGCTTTGACTGCTGCAAACTGCAGTCGAATTCGTATGACTTGGTTGGCAGGCTTCCGCTGGTTCCGATTCAAGGACAGCATGGAGTATGCGACCAGCGATACGGATACTTCGTTCGATTCGGGTGCAGACGATTTGTACTATCGAAACTACGTAACGAATGATCTGTATGGTTTCCAAGTCGGCGGTCTATCGTCTTTCTGCTTGACAGATCGAATCTCGTTCTTTGCTGGTCCTAAGATGGGTATCTACGGCAATAACATGCAATACCATACCTATGCGGGAACCGAAGCGGATGCGGCGACTGTGGTCAGCGGAAACAACTATGACGGTTCACCATTTGATTTGAACTCGAATCGTTGTGCTGTTGCCTTGCTCGGCGAATTGAATGCAGGTGTTGGCTTGCGACTCTCACGTTGCTGGTCAGCTTATGCAGGTTACCGAGCAGTTGGTGCTTCCGGTATCGCAACCGCAACGGGACAAATTCCTCACAACTTTGCAAATCTGAACGATATCCAACGGATCAATAACACAGACAGTCTTATCCTCCATGGAATTTTCTTCGGCGGTGCATACAACTACTAAGCCTGTTCCGGGCTAATTGGTTTGAGAATACGTAAGCGGTGGCGACTTTTTTGGCGCCACCGCTGATTTTTTTTGGTAGTATGGAATCACACGAAATGCGTCCCATATCGCCCGTCGGAATGAAGGTCCTTGGTCATGTTTGCAAAATCTGGTTTCTTTGTGATCGCATTATTGGCCTGCAGTCTTCCTGCAAAAGCGCAGACGGTCATGCTGCCAACCGTGGGCGTCTTTTCCATTGATACCACTGTTGCCATTCCAGACGGGGGCACAACGTTTGTTGGCGACAATACGCATTGGCATAATTTTCAGAGGGGTCGATCGTTGGCACAACCGTCGCTGGTTGGTGCGACGGGGCTCTCGAAATCGGGAATTGCAACTTCCGTGACCATCCTCGACCTTGATGAGCTCGAACAGGCTTTGCTCGATACGGCGGCTACAAAATCGCAACCAGGAGTAAAACGTGGCGCGCCACCACCGGACATTATCGTTTACTCGTCGTCACAGTCCGATCTGATTCGCGAAGCGGAGCGCATTCTAGCCGAAAATCCAGCACCCTATTCGCCACCAGATTACGCGTACTTGGCCATTTTGAGCCATCCCAACGACCCGACTCTGACACGAGATCTACTTGGCGACATTCGATTCTATGTCGACCAAGCCCACTCGGCGCGGAATCAACAAGGCTGGACTTCGGCTCAAGTCATGTACGAGCAAGCTTGGGAAAAATTGCCCGTCTATATGAAACAAGAAGTGATTGCAAAACTTGCTGAAAAGAAGGCAATCAAATCAGTGTTAGGAAAGCCTGGGACCGGTCCCCTAAAGAAATCTTACGGAAAATAGAATTCAAGTCGTAGCAAGACGCAACGATTCCTTGGCTATCCAATCGCATCATACGATGGCATAATATGCGAACTCGGGTTTAGTAACTCGAGATAGTCGTTTTGTGTATCAAGATCGCACCTCGTTATGCACCTTGGATATCTCCATGAATCCCCTCCACCGTACGTCCATCTCGCGTCGACAATTCCAACAACATTGCCTAGCCGCTAGCGTCGCGGCCGCCACGATGCACGCCAAGCCTCTCTTAGCCCAGACCACAAAGCAATCGCCTTTTCGATACTGCTTGAATACGAGCACGATCCAAGGCGAAAAGGTTGATATTCGTGAGCAGGTCAAGATTGCCGCGGAAGCAGGATTCGATGGGATTGAAATCTGGCTTCGCGATGTCGAACGATTCGTTAAATCCGGCGGTAAGATTTTTGAACTACGGCACATGATTGCTGACGCAGGCATAACGGTCGAAGGTGCCATTGCATTCGGTGCTTGGATCGCCAACGACGACGCGACTCGCGCCAAAGGACTCGACCAATGCCGGAAAGACATGGAGATTGTTCGCGAACTAGGTGGACGACGCATCGCAGCGCCTCCGGCTGGCGCGACCGACGGTGACAAAATTGACCTCGATAGAGTTGCCGAAAGATACGCTACTTTGCTGGATATTGGCCGAGCAATCGAAATTGTACCGCAAATTGAAGTCTGGGGATTTTCGAAAAATCTTGCAAAGTTGAGCGATGTGATTTACGTCGCGACAGAGTCCCATCATCCAGATGCTTGCATCCTCCCCGATGTCTATCACCTTTACAAAGGCGGCACCTCGTTTTCCGATTTGCAGATGCTGGAAGGTCGTCGCGTTAATGTTTTCCATATCAACGACTATCCAGACATCCCTCGCGACAAGGTTACCGATGCGGACCGCGTTTATCCGGGTGACGGCATTGCACCGCTTGCGTACATTTTCCAAACCATGCGAAGAAATGGGTTCGAGGGAGTGTTGTCGCTAGAGCTTTTCAATCGCGATTATTGGCAGCAAGACCCACGGCAAGTTGCAAAAACGGGCTTGGCGAAAATGAAATCCGCAATGGCCGTCCTAGAGAATTAAGTGTTTGCTTTCGAACAAGTGAGCTGAGCGATCGGAAAAATACGGTCGCGTTCACGATTCGTCATCAAACGAGTTTTTACGTCTCAGCATGTGATGGTAATGCTGGGCAAATCGGTGAGCCTCATCGCGCACATACTGCAGCAATCGAAGGGCGAAGGAGCGTCGTCCCAGGCGAATGGATTCCTTTTCGCCGGGCCGAAAAATCTCTTCCTCGCGTTTGGCCAACGACAGCAGGACAGGGGGCGTAATGTCCTGATCTCGGAAAGCGGCTATCGCGGCATTGAGTTGCCCTTTCCCGCCATCAATCAATAATATGTCGGGCTTTGCTTCGTCGTTGACACTCAGGTGACGAAAGCGACGCGAGACGACTTCGTGTATGCTCCGAAAATCATCCACTCCGTCCACGCTCTTGATTTTGTAACGACGATAGCCCGGCTTAAATGGCAATCCATCAATGAACTGAACAAGTGAGGCCACGGTCGCTTGGCCGCCAAGATGAGCTATGTCGACGCCCTCGATGACTCGCGGTTCTTCGTCGAGATCGAGCAATTTCTTAAGCGAACGAAGTCCTCGTTTAGGATCGATGTGAAAGACCTCAGGCTGAGCATGCTTGTCAATTTCGCCGCGGCGATCAAGATTTTCGATCAGCTTGATGTCGTCTCGAAGCCTCGCTGCTTTTTCAAACTGCAACGACTTTGCTGCGGCGGACATTTCTTCGTGAAGTTGTTTAACCAAAGCGTCTCGGCCACCTTCGAGAAAAATCTCTAGTCGCCGAATGTCTTTGCGGTAATCCTCTTTGCTGATGCGCATGTTGCACGGGGCAGTGCATTGCCGAATCGAAGCGAGTATGCATGGACGAAACCATCGCCATCGGGGATCCCCGTCGGAGATGTCCAAGGAACATGTCCGAAATCGAAAGATTCGTTGCAGGACCTGCATGGCTCCGCGCAACTGACCCGCGCTAGTAAACGGACCAAATAATTTTGCTCCGCGATCTTTCGGCTGACGCGTCACTTCGACTCTTGGAAAATCCTCGTCCTTGGTGATCATCAGATACGGAAAAGATTTATCGTCTTTAAGGTCTCGATTGTGTCGAGGTTGAATGTCCTTAACCAAACGATTTTCCGTCAACAAAGCGTCGACTTCACTCGAGCATTCAATGTGATCGATGTCGGCGATTTCATGAATCCAATTGGCCGTTCGAATCTCGTTCGCGGCTGTTGAATTGAAATAGCTTGATGCCCGCGATCTTAGATTTTTGGCTTTCCCAATGTAGATGACGACTCCCGAAGAGTCTTTCATCAAGTAGACCCCCGGAGTCTGCGGGAACGATTTGACTTTCTCCGAAGCCCGCCGAAAACCAAAAGAATCGCTCGCATCTCCTTGAGGTGCGGAACTTGGCGGTTGAACAAATTCGTCACTTGGCCTGGAACTCACCGATGGTTCGATTGGAACATGGTCGCCAGCATCGGGATTCCTGAAATCGCTGGACATTAATCAATTCACCAATCTAGTACGTCAGCAAACTAAACACAGGATACTCGCTCAGTCGTTCACGACCTTCGAGATCGGCCAATTCAATACAAAAAGCACATCCTACGATATTAGCATTCGTTCGTGTCAAGAGTCGACAACATGCTTCGACGGTTCCGCCTGTGGCTAGCAGATCGTCTACGACTAGAACGCGATGGTCAGCTCCCACTGCGTCGGTATGCATTTCCAACGTATCTGAGCCATATTCCAAATCGTAGCTATAAGAATGCCGATCGAACGGAAGTTTTCCCGGTTTGCGAACAGGAACGAAGGCCACGCCAAGCTCGATTGCTAGCGGAGCGGCAAAAATGAAACCGCGCGCTTCCGCAGCGACAATCGTGTCGATTTGCGTATTGCGGTATTGATCGGCCAACCTAGCAATGCACTCACGAAAAGCTTCTGCATTACTCAACAGGGGCGTGATGTCGCGAAACAGAATTCCTGGTTTTGGAAAATCTGGAATGGCGCGAATGAAGTCTTTGAGGTCAATTCCTGGATTTCGCTTCATATCTATATCCGCCTTTTTTCATTTTACTTTTTGAATCTAAATTCTTTGATCGAAACGCGAGGGAGTTTCGATTCGTCGAATAAAAGCTCGAATCTAACGAGCGATCACAACCGATAGGCACTGCCCGTGTGGCGTCGTGGAGATTTTGAGGGCGTTACCTTTGCTGATGGCAATGGGTTTTGAACTGACAACTTCGATAGGACAATCGACTGCTGTCGACTCGTGAAACAACGTGGGACATACGACATTATTTTGCAATGATAAGACACAGGCGGCCAATTCGATCATCCCTGACGAACATCCCGAATCTCCAAAGAATCCTTTGTAGGACGTTACGGGTGCTGAACCGACCGATGCAATTCCTTGAGCTTCGGCGCGATCGATTTCCACGCTTCCGTTAGCACTTGCATTGATAAAGTCTATGTCGTTGATCGACAATTTGCTGTGAGTTAAACTTTGCGAAATAGAACCGGTTACCGATTTACTACTTGCATTCAAAGGCGACTCTGGCTTAGCAAAGCGACTACCCCAGCCCGCTAAACGTGCGAGCACTTTGGCGCCGCGAGCTTCGGCATGCTGACGACTTTCGATCACGATCACAGCGCTGCCTTCGCCTCCCACGGTACCTTGACGACGAACATCAAATGGTCGGCATGCCTCGTCTACCGAATCGCATTTGGAGAAGAACTTTTCATGTCGTTGAAGCAACCTTGTGACGTTCGTCCTGCATCCGGACGCCCCCACAATCATCACGTCGGCTTCATTGCGTTGGATCACCATGGCAGCTTCTATCAAGGCGCCTAAACTGGACGTTTCTTCGGTGGTGATTGTATTGTTCGGGCCGCGGGCATCGACCGCGATTCCGACGTGACAAGCTGCCATGTTCGGGAGTGATCGTAGCATCCACAGCGGAAAGATCTCGGACGGTGCGTCTTGGCCCCACATGGCATGGTTCATGACGCCCGATTCCGAACATCGCCGAACGCCGCCTTCGATCTCGCGATAGTCGCTAAAAATAATTTCGCCGCCAAACACGACACCAAATCGATCCGGATCTAATTTTCCCGCTTCGATATTCGCATTCTCGCAGGCCATCATAGCCGCGGCGTAAGCCAATTGGATTTCCCGGGACATGACCTTAATCGACTTGCGCGGCTTCACCCAATCTTTCGCGTCAAAGTCCGCCACTGCGGCCGTGATTATTGGGTGATCACGCAGACGCGTTTCGCCTTCGACAATACGAATGCCAGTCTTACCCGATTCGAGGGCTTGCCAAAAAGCTGGAATCCCTGTTCCGATTGGCGAGACGACACCCAATCCAGTAATGACGATTTCTTGCCGATCCATCATGGAGCTTGGATGTGTAATTTGAAAAAGAGGAATGGGCATGAAAGCCTGCGTGCACGAATTCGCATGCAGGCTCCTGTCATTGAGACCGAATAGTATGGATGGTTTAGGCGGAGTCCGCAACTACATCCCAGACCAAGATCACGTACACTAGGAAATATCGTTCAACGAACGGTCATAAAGTCGGTACGTTTTTGCACGTTTTGCGCCGCCCCGCTCAAGACTTCCTCGGGACAAGTCGTTACTTTCCAGCACCCAGGAGAATTCAGCGTGGGTGATCCCTCGCTTTAGGCAATCTGGCAGCATTCTATCCAAGGTAACGATTCCCAATCCCCAACGCTGAAATTCCGGCAGCACATTGGTGCTCATGAGCCGCACTCGCGTCAATTTTTTGCGACCGAACAACAGTTTTAGAAATCCAAACGGGAACAATCGGCCGTCGATTTCCTTGATTCGCGGGTTGTAATCGAGCAAGCCAAGCCCAGCTCCTACCGTTCGGCCATCGACTTCGATAAAGCTGGTTATGTCGGGCTCGATGAGCATTTTAAGTCCCTTGGCAGAGTGTTCTACTTCTCTCTCTGTCATGGGAACGAACCCCCAAGTACCCTCCAGCGAGCGATTGTAGATGTTCAAGAAAATGCGTACGTCGTCCATAAACTTCTTGCGATTGATCGGACGCACTTGCACGTTAAAACGCCGCTTGACTTCTTCGATGACAAAACGCATCTTCGGATCAAGCTTATCCAGCATCGATGCGTCGGCTTCGTAAGAATAAAGGTCCTGAACTTTTTCAAAGCCCCAGCCCTTTATCAATTCATCGTAGTACGGTGGATTGTAGGTCATCATGAATGTCGGAGGCGTGTCAAAGCCTTCGACCAAGCAACCGATTTCGTGATTGAGCGAAGGATTGGCCGGACCACGAACCGAATCCATGCCTTGGCTTTTTAAATAGAGACTCGCTTCTCGAAATAGCAAGTTCGCAACTTGCTGATCGTTGATACAGTCAAAGAACCCAAAGAATCCGCGATTCTCCTTGTAGCGCTCGACGTGGCCATAATTGACGATCGCGGCTATTCGACCCGCCGGCACTCCGTCCCGGTAAGCCAAAAACGTTTTGATCTTGTTATGTTCGTAAAATGGATGTGAACGAAAGCCCACGAGTTCCAGTTGGTTCTGTCGTAACGGCGGAATCCAGTTTTCATCGCCTCGATAAAGATCCCAAATGAAGCGCATGAACTTCTTTTGCAGGGAACTCGAATCGACAGGTCGAATTTCATATTGCGTCGGCATATTTTTGGCTCCTTGACCGGTTTCCAAGGTTAGCCGACTTTATTCAAGCGGACAATAACCAACAAAAGTAACCAACAAAAGTAACCAACAAAAGTAACCAACAAAACCGAACCAACTAAACCCGGCTTCTCTGATTAAGCATCTGGATTCGTTTCCAGGAATCGAGCCAATCGATAAAAATCACTCTCCACATCGATATACCTGACTCGAGTTACTAACGTTTCCGGTTCGATCAATTCATGAAACGGAACATAGGTAAGCTCCAATTGCCCACCGACTGAAACCATGACGCCACTTAGCTTTTCTTCAACCAAGGCACGATAAGCTCCGACGCCGATTTGCGATCCGAGCATGACGTCGAATGCATGGGGAGGTGCGCATCGCGACTCATATCCCAATTGCACACCCGTGACTTTTCGGGTCCGACCAGTTTTGCGCTTGTAGCTATCGGCAACCATTTTGGCGAGAATCCGATTGAACTGGACATTCGCGATCGAGTAATGCCCATGCTCGTCTTGGGCGACCCCTTCAAGATACTTGCTAGGAAGATATTCCACCAAACCTTCCGCAACGACGATCACGCCATAGGATCGACCTTCTCGATCGCGGCGTTCCATTGTCTTGACCATTCGCTCAACGACGCGATCCATATTCATGATCTTCCGCTTTTTAGTCGTCTGCGTCGCGGTATCAAAAACATTCTCTTCTTCCAGAAGACCACCAATGATATCTTCGACACTTAAAACCATCGAAGCTTCACCAGCGATCGCCGCACCGTAGGCAAGCCAACCAGCGCTACGCCCCATGGTTTCTACCAAGAAGTAGGACTGCCCAGCGGACGCATCGTGATTCAGATTTCGAATCTCACTTGCCAACGTCTCCGCAGCCGTAAAATATCCAAACGTGAAATCAATTCCCGTGTAATCGTTGTCGATTGTTTTAGGGAGATGAACAACGGGAATGCGATCCGAACCCGATGGCAACGTCTCTTGGTACATCTGCAGCTTATTAGCCGTTTTGAGAGTGTCATCACCACCGATGCTGATCAACGCATCCACATTGAGAGAACAGAGCGCTTCGTAAACGCGACGAAGCAGTGCGTTGCGTTCAGGATCGAGCAGATGATCGGGACTGTTGACTTGCTTGCCGGGATTCGTTCGCGCGGTGCCGATCATGACGCCTTGCGCTGTTCTCTTGTGGTGCAACTCCGCGTGCGTGATCTTGATGTAATCGTGCCCCTCAACCATGGGTCGATCTTCGGCGTACTGAACGAGCCGCGAGTATCCATAGTTGATTCCAATAACTTGGATATCCGAATTCAAAAAAGCAATCGCCGCAGTGGAGATGACCGCGTTTGCGCCGGGCGCTGGACCACCAGCGAAAAGAATGGCAACTCGTTTGATATTTGATGGGTTCATGTTCAGCCGACTCGTTGAAAGAATTCTCGCACTCACAAGGACATGTCCGACGGATTGTATCGGTCACATTCACGTACGCAAACAGGCAAAAAGTGTAGAGAAGTCAGCTCGAAATCAACTGAAATAACGCCAACACTTGACGCCTTGATGGCATCCCGGTTCACTGTCGTCGCGGACTCCCTAAACTAAGCTCTAAAGGAAGGAAAATGACCGAAACCACCTTTGCCACGCAAATACCGTTTCGTCATCCAGCAAAATTGACGTTCCAGAAATATCTTATGAATCGACCCTAAATTGGCCGTGAAAGCCGTTAACTCTAAAAGAAGTAGACGGTTCCGCTCCTACGGCAATTTCGCAGTTGAGAGTCGTATAGAAACCAAAAGTCTCAAGAAATGGGCTGTTCGAGAAACAAAGTCACTCGATTTTTGTTCGAAGACTTTTGAACCCTTTCCCGAGCGACATGTCTTTGCTAAAGTACGAAACCTTCTGATTCATTCTTTTTGCGATTTGCAGTTGAGAATGCAATTAGGAACCGAGGGCGTAGCTCAGTCGGTAGAGCAACGGACTTTTAATCCGTAGGCCGCGGGTTCGAGTCCCGCCGCCCTTATTGATTTTCGAAAACACTACACCCTAAACTACACCAGTTAGGTTCAAAACTCATTTTTGAGGGTGTAGCGATATGGCCAAGAAGAAGAAGCAAGACTGCCCGTTATTCCTGCATGCGTCCGGGCAATGGGCAAAAAAAGTCCGTGGCAAGATGCACTATTTTGGTAAAGACCTCGATGCCGCGTTGAAGCGTTGGGCAGAGGAAAAAGACCATCTACTGGCAGGGCTCCCCGTTCGCAGGAATGACACCCGTTTAGCGTTGCACGTTTTGGGTGATAGATTCCATGCAGACAGATCGAAGGACGTTGCTACCGGCGAATTGACGCAGCGAAGCTTGGACGAATACACCAAGTCAATCAAACGTCTTATCTCGATTGTTGGCCGCGATTGCAGGCCGGAAGATTTGAGCCCCCTAGATTTTTCCGACATTCGCCAAAAGCTTTATGAGCCCGTAAAGCGACCGGAAACCCAAAACGGGCGGACCGTCAAGCAGCGATCACCAATAACGGTTGGCAGCGACGTTCGACGGTTGCGAGTTTTTTTCCAATGGGCGTTCGATAATGAATTGATTGCGGCACCAAGATACGGCAAGAATTTTTCGCCTACTTCTGCAAAGGTTGCTCGAAAGCAGCGAGCATCCGAAGGGCCCAAGATTCTATCACCAAGCGATATTCACACGATTCTTGACCAAGCATCCAAGGGAATGAAGCCTATCATCTTACTCGCAATGAATGCGGGAATCGGTCAAAGCGATATTGCATATTGGACCCTCGACGAATTGCCAAAAAAGCTATCGGGCGAATGCTGGATTGATTTGCCAAGACGCAAGACGGGAGCCCCTCGACGGTTCGTATTATGGCCGGAAACCCGCGATGCGATCAAAGCTTGGTTGGAGATCCGACCGAGAACATTTGCAGAGGCCGCGGACCGCGTATTCGTGACTAAGGACGGCGTTGCATGGGTTCGCGACGATGGCCAAGACAGAGTAGACGCGATTGGTAAAGCGTTCTCGATTGCCCGCCGAGATTCTGGCGTCAAGCGTGGCACGTTCTACGATTTGAGGCGGACGTTCCAGACTATCGCAGCGGAAACCCTCGACTTTCGAGCTGTCTCGCATGTTATGGGACACGTTATTCCGGAAACGGATATGGCAGGACGATACACCCAGGCAATTTCCGATGAGCGAATTCGTTTAGTTTGCGAGCATGTTCGAGCGTGGTTTTTAGGGGGTGCAAAGTAATGGAATACGAAAACATAAACGGAATGAAATACATCACCATCGAAGGAATGCAAGCGGCGTCCAATGAAGCGTTGGCTTGCG
>JANMNK010001221.1:0-4844 GCA_031373875.1 Pirellulaceae bacterium
CATCGACTCGACAAACGGCGCGGATGCGTTGATCGCCTACAAATCCAAGTACCCCACAATCGATTCTCTCAATGCACCCGATACCAAATTCGTACTAGTTGGGGACTCGCCCAGCGAAACTTTAGCCCGCGTCGTCATGCACGATTTCGACTCCAGCCGAATGGGTTCGAATCCATTCCTGCGATTAGCTTCTCCTGAGGCCGTGGTCGAAGCGTATAAAGCAGCAACCCCATCGACGCCGCAAGTCTATGTCACCTGGGAACCATACGTTTCACAACTTACAGCAAATGACCAAATGGTTAAACTTGTCGACAGTTCGCGTTTCACCGGATACATCATCGACACACTGGTTGTTAGCCGGGATTTCCTGCTCAAAAATCAACCCATCGTCGAAACCGTCCTCGAATCCTACTTTCGCGCGCGATTCAGTTTTGAAAAACAAGGATCAGACGACAAGAGCTATGAGCAAAAAATGCAGTCGCTTGTTGCCGAAGATGCCAAGGCAACCAATAACCTGTTGACGGATGCACAGTCAGAAAAACTAGTTAAGTCGATCGAATGGAAGAACACCATGGAGAACTTGGCCCACTTTGGAATCGAAGGGGGCAAAGTCATGCACATCGAAGATATGCTGGGCCGAATTCACAGCGTCCTCAAATCGACGGATGCGATCGACAAAAACTCGAACGACGCGAACTTGAAAAACTTGTTCTTCGAAGCACCGCTCAAAGCATTACACGATCGGAATTTTTTTCCGGGCGTGCGCTCGGAGAAAATTCGAGAAAGTGTAGAACTTCCCGGGCTGAGCGAAGAACAGTGGACTTCCCTTTCGCCTGTGGGAACATTGAGCACGCAACAACTGGTTTTTGCACGCGGTGCCGCAATCCTGACCGAACAAAGCCGCTTTGTGTTGAATGACTTGGCAGAAAATCTTGGGTCGTGGCCGCACTATTACTTGATGATTCGCGGAAATGCGGCTTCTGTAGGAGACATTGAAGCCAATAAGGCCCTGGCTGCCAAACGTGCAGAGGCTGCTTTAGAATATCTTGAGACGCAAGGAATTCCTCGCGAACGAATGCGGGTTGTTTCCGGTGAAATTACTGGAGAAACAAATGTCACGTTCGTCGTCGGTCAAATTCCCTATTGAGTCTTGGGGTTGGATTTAAATTAAACGAGACCAATGCGATCTCGACAATTATTGGATTTGGATAACGAGTGTTTCAGAATATTCGCCGACGCGTGATGAGCGAGATTTTTTTAGCGCCATCGGTTGTAATGCCGATCGTGGCAGGCGCATCGGCTTGGATTTTGTCGTGGGCTGCCGGAGGCATTGGCCTCCTCAATCTTGTCGGTCTGGCAGGTGTCCTGGGCGGTATCGGCTGGATGGCAACCCGAGCGATTTTTCTAACTGACAAAATTACGGCAGAGACACTTCGGGAAATAAAACAAAAACAGAAAGACGAGGAGAATCGAGAACTCGACCAACTCCAACGCAAATTGCGCAAAGACGGCGATCATCGAACCCAAGACTATTTGTTGCTGTTGCGAACTGCAAAGGATGATTTCGAAGAAGCGACAAGCCAGCCCGGGGTCGAAAAAAGAAGCGCTGAAGTGGTCCAGCAAGTCCGACAATTATTTGCAGCCGCTATCGTTCAGCTTCAGCGAACCTATAAATATTGGGAACTTTCGGAACGACTTGTGGGAAGCGAACGGGACCAGATTCTCGATCAACGAGAAAAACTCGTCAATGAAATCAAAGAAACCGTTGATCATCTCCAAGACGTTACCAAGCAGTACATTGAATTAATGACCCGCGAACAGCAAGTTGACTTGAGTCAGCTTCGCGATGAATTAGACACATCCCTTCGTGTCGCGAAGCGAACCGAAGAACGCATGCGAGAGATCGAATCCAAACCAGATTATGAAAGCTTTCTAAGAGAATAGGAGATTGGTTGATGTTCAAGGCAATTGGAAAATACTTCCGCGCACTAGGGTATTTGGTCACGTTTCGTATCAACAAAGCCAGAGAAACTCTGGATTTGAATCCCGGCGTGATGATGGCCAGCTATGAGAATATTATCGAAGAAAAACGACAACGTCTCTCGCAATATAAAGACGCCATCAGCGCGCTCATCGCCCAAGAAGAATCGAAAAAAGAGAAACTCCGGGCACTGACCGATGAGATCGGCAAGCTGGAAAAATTGAAGACCGGTGCTGCGGCTCGCGCCAAACAGATTGTGGACAAATATGCTGGCGATCCCGCTGCGGTAAAGAACGATCCCGAATACCTGAAATGCCAATCCGCTTTCAAAGATTTTTCTTCAACTCTCGCCGAAAAGCAAAAGCGTATTGCAGAAATCGAATCCGACCTCAAAGAAATGATGTCGGGCATTTCGGGACATAAAATCCAGATCCAAGCGCTCATGCGAGACCTGGATAAACTCAAGGAAGAAAAACATGATGCCGTGGCAGACGTGCTGTCGGCCAAGGAAGAAAAGCAGATCGCCGACATGATGACGGGTCTAGCCACCGATCGCACTTCGGAAGAGCTTCGCGAATTGCGCGAGTTGCGTTCCAAGGCTTCGGCAAATGCGCGAGTTAGCCGCGAGCTGGCAGGTATGGACTCGAAAAAGGAAGAAAACGAATTCCTGGAGTATGCACAGAATACCGAAGCGGACAGCGAATTCGATCAACTGATTGGATTGACTACGAAAAAGGAAACCGCAACGCCTGCTCAAACCGAAACAAAGATTCCTGAAGCGTGATTCACGTTTCGTGTGAGATACAAAAAAGGCCGATCGCGAAGTTTAAATTCGCGCTGGGCAAGTCAAAACATACCGAATAAATCAAGCTTCTAACAACAGAGGAAGAATTGAATCATGAAGAAAAACCGGATATCGCTTTTACAATTTCTAAGTGCATCGCTGGGATGCGGATTATTGTTCGCTTCGCTCGCAGGATGCAAACCTGCCGAACCAGCCAAGACACAACCGACAGGAAATGCTTCGACAAATGCATCTACAGCCACAACGGCAAAGCCAGCTGTCTTTACGTTAGCCTGGAGTGAATACCCTTCGTGGAGCGTGTTCGGCGTGGCTCATGAACAAGGTTTGCTCGATGAAGCTCAAGGCAAGCTTGGTGATATGGAAAAGAAGTGGAACGTGGACATCGTCCTCAAACAAACCGACTACGACACATGCATCCAATTTTACGGTTCATCCCAAGCTGACGCCGTCTGCATCACAAATATGGACATCCTAGGGCCAGCCAACTCGCGAGCTGGGGTCGCAGTTCTTCCCACTTCGACAAGCGCTGGCGCAGACGCTTGCTTGGCGGTAGGCGTTAGCGATATCGACCAACTCGCAGGCAAGAAGACTCATGGACTTGAGCGAAGTGTCTCGCAATATGCTTTCGAGCGAATCCTCATCCTCAAGGGCAAGAACCCTAAAGACTATCCATTCGCACAAATGGACCCGTCTCTCGCTGCGCAAGCCATGCAAACCGGCGATGCGTCGATCGAATCCATCATGGTTTGGAATCCTTTTGTATTGCAAACGCTCCGAACGCAAAAGAACTCAAAAGTCCTTTTCGATTCGACCGCGATCCCCGAAGAAATTATCGACATGGTTGTGGTCGCCAAAGACTCGTTGGCTAAGCAAGGCGGTAAGAATTTTGCCTTGGCGATTTTGGATACGTACTACGAAATCAATCGTCGGCTAGCTGACCCAAAAGTTGGTAACGACACGCTTGTAGCTATTGGTGCTCGATTCAGCAACCTTGGTCTAGACGATATGAAACTTGTTGTCGAACAGACCAAGTTTTACAAAGATCCCAAAGCCGCTTTGGCACTGCTTGAGAGCGATAAGTTCCGCAAGGAAACAATGCCAGCCGTCGCAACATTTTGCGTCGAGCACGGAATCACGGAAAAGCAACCCGTGGTCGGTTTCGATCAAACGGATGCTCAATTGAATTTCGATTCGAGTTACCTGAAATCGATTCGCGATGGTGTCTCTGCTCCAAAGTGATTTTTGCCGCAAACGAATAGAACTAATTTCATGATCCGTCATCCGATTCCTTTTTGGTTGTTCGTCGGTTTGGGACTTCTCGGTTTTGTCGTCTTGGGTGGCGTGTATGCAGGTTTGTCGGTTAGACAGACCCGCATTAATCCGGAACAGACAATTTTGCCCGGCGTTAAAGGGCTTTCAGCCGGATTTCAAAAGGTCCTGAAACCGCAGGGTTCCGAGGCCAGCCCCAAGCCAGCGATGCTGTGGACCGATGTATCTGCGACGTATTGGCGGCTGTTCCTGGGGATGCTGTTAGGAGTCACGCTATCCGTTGTCGTCGGTATCGCGATGGGCGCGTATCGATGGATCGAAGCCATCCTGAGCCCGGTGATTTCTTTTATGGCAAAAGTGCCTCCGACAGCGATGATGCCGGTGTATTTTGTTATGGTGGGAACCGACCAAAAGATGTTCGCGTCGATGGTCGCACTGGGCATCTTTTTCAGCATGGCCCAGTCGGTTTATCAAGCGGCCCGCAAAGATGTTTCGGATGACGCTATCGACAAGGCCTACACGCTGGGAGCGTCCGATTCGGAGATCATTGTGGACGTCATTTGGAATCAGATTCTTCCCCGTATTCTCGACAATGTGCGGCTCCAGATCGGCCCTGCCATGGTTTTTCTATTGGCTGCCGAAATGCTTGTGGGAGGGCAGGGGATGGGCTATCGAATTCGAATGGAGTCACGCATCCTGAATTTGAGTGTGGTCTACATTTACCTCTTCATTTTGGGCGGCTCTGGCCTGTTGTTGGAGTGGTTCCTACTGTGGACTCGGCGTCGGCTT
>JANMNK010001260.1:0-2120 GCA_031373875.1 Pirellulaceae bacterium
CACTCTTTCTTCAACGGTCTCAACATGACCGAACATCATGGTCGCGGTACTAATTCCTCCCAGTTGATGCCAGACTCGCATGACATTGAGCCAGTCATCGGTTAGAACTTTTCCACGCGTGATTGTGTTGCGAACGCGATCTACCAAGATCTCGGCACCGCCTCCTGGAATGCTTCCCAAGCCAGCAACTTTTAAACGCTCAAGCACTTCACGCAGTGGTAGCTTGTTGACTTTGGTGAAGTGATGAAGCTCCGGAGGGCTAAAACCGTGGATGTTGATCATGGGATAGTGCGACTTGATGTCGGACAGCATCTCTTCGTACCAATCCAATTTGAAGTGCGGATGCAGGCCTCCTTGGAGAAGGATTTGATTGCCACCTAATTCGACGGTCTCGCCAACTTTCTCCAACAGTTCTTTACGCTCCAAGACGTATCCTTCGCCACTTTTCGGCGAACGATAAAACGCGCAGAATTCGCAGACCGCTGTACAAATGTTGGTGTAGTTGATGTTGCGATCGATGTTGTAAGTTCGATAGTTTTCAGGGTGCAAACGTCGTGTGACTTGGTCAGCAGCATGACCCAACGAAGCCAGTTTCGGAGACTTGAAAAGTTGTAGGGCTTCGTCACGAGTAATCCGCTGACCGTTAATCGATTTGTCTAGAATTTGTTGCATCATGGTGTTAACAAAGTCTCGGAAAAGAAATTGTGACCTCTCGGCGCCAATTCAAGTTGAGCGGCGCGATCGTAAAACAGTTGAAGTCCCGCCAACTCACGGTCTCCCAAATAATAATGGAGATAGTGTGTAAAATATTTTTCACAATCGGCGATCGACAGGTGATAGTCAGCAGCGTATTTTTTCGCCAACTCGGTCGCTTGGTTACATCCTTCATCTCTGGCTTGCTGAAGTACGGTTGCAATTTCGGCGCTGCGGTCAGACATCCGGCCGACCCACATAGCAAACACAAATGGCAAACCCGTATCTTTCGCCCACTCTCGGCCCAAGTCCCAGGCTTCGGTAAAGCCGCTCGATACGTGCCCCATTGCTCGGTCGCCGATGATGAGGACAGCGTCAGCCTGCGATAATCGAAAATCACCTTCGATAGGCAACTCGATCGACTCCGGGCGAATACCGAAGCGAGACCAAAGCAGTACCTTGGCCAACGTAGCGCTAGTTCGCGAACCTTCGTCCAAAGCGATCGTTTTGACTTGAGATGGCGGAACACGAAAGAGTAGTTTCACGCTCCATACTTCACCATGGCAAGCAATACACGCATCCGAAATAATCGAGTAATCTGGATTCCTGAAAAACTCAATGGACGGAATAAGGGCCACATCGTAGAGCCCGGCTGTTAGATCGTCAGCCAAACGACTTGGTAGGGCAAGATCCAACGTACCGCGATCGGCCAGATGTTCTTTAAGACCGTAAATTAGCGGTTTGGTATTCAAATAGGACACTGCTCCCACTCGAATAGGGTGAGTTTCTCCTTGATTCAACTGGAAGTCGCTTTTCACCAAAAGATTTCCGAAAAAAAGGCCGTCATTCGACGGTTTGCTGAAGCACCAAAGTATAAACAAAACCAACCATTTCGGGCAGTTGCTTACTACTGAAAGAAAACCGCATTCGCTATAGACTTTTAACGGTTTTGGTGAGTTCGAGGTGTTTGACTTTTTACGGTTCAAGACGAATGACGAATGATTTCCTGCCATTCCGCGTGCAATTGGTTCCAACTTGCGGGCACTGTTGCTGTAACTTTCGTAATGACTGCCGTCAGGGGATGCCTGAACTCTAGTTTCCAGGCGTGAAGGGCGACACTTTTCTTACCCCCTTCTATGTTCTGTTCCTCCCAACTGTGGCAACTGCCGTAAAGGTCGTCACCGACGACTGGAACACCTCGCGTTGCAGCTTGCAAGCGAATCTGATGCATACGTCCCGTCTCAAGTTCGATTTGAACCAGAGACCGCTCTTTCGATTTTGCCAATACCTTGAAATGAAGCACAGCTTTTTTTGCTTCGGGGTGTTCGCTCGGAACTACTTCTGCTTGGGCCTGTTCAGGTATTTTTCGCATCCAATCGACCCAGGTTCCCTCGTCTGTTTCAAGGGTATTTTCGAGAACTGCCAAG
>JANMNK010000025.1:0-3190 GCA_031373875.1 Pirellulaceae bacterium
CCATTATGGGCGAGTGATAAGCGACTTAGAGCGATTGCTCAAGGCCTCAGATACGACGTCTGTTGTTGCAGGTGGTTGGGCGGTATGGAAACACGGTTATGTTGGTCGCGTGACACAAGACGTTGATATAGTTGTTGCCGAAGACAGTGTTCAGGAGTTGCGAAAGTATGCGTCGCTTTTTGGCTTCGAACCGTTAGCGAGTTCCGATGGTCGTTGGCCCAAATTGGTGCATAAAACCACGATGATTGATGTGGATATATTACCTGAAGCGGGCATTCCCGGAACTACCGCAAGGCCAGCCCCGGTTGCTATCCGGCACCCGAACTATTACGGCGCGTCACCAACAGGATTGCGGTACATTGAAATAGCTGGATTGTTTGAACTCAAGCTAGGATCGCACCGACAAAAAGATATTGCCGACTTAGTTGAGTTATTAAAAGTAAACAAAGAAAAGCGAAATGAAATTCGCAGATGGCTTTCCGACGTTCATCCGCAATATGCTCAAGAGTTCGATGAATTAACCCTGCAAGCCGACTCCGAGACCCCTTAACCAAGCGCAGCGCACCAAGAACCAAGAACCAAGCGCAGCGCTCCTCCCTCATTTATGAAAAACGTTTTACTAACCGGCTGTGCCGGCTTTATCGGATACCACACTGCCTTAGAATTGATTCGGACCGGACACAATGTGGTGGGCATCGATAATCTGAATGATTACTACGATCCACGCCTTAAGCGACATCGGCTCGATCAATTAACGACAGCACCGCAATTCAAGTTTGATTGCATTGATATCGAGAACCTCGAAGCGTTAAAAACGCTTTTCCAGCAGAATGCTTTCGATGTGATTTTCAATTTGGGAGCTCGCGCTGGAGTGCGAACGAGCATTGAAAACCCGTTCATTTATTTGTCAACGAATGCAACGGGAAGCCTTAATTTGCTCGAGTTGGCAAAAGTTCACGGCGTCCCCAAATTCGTTCTCGCATCGACTTCGTCACTGTATGCCGGCCAGTCGATGCCGTTCTCCGAACGACTGCCGGTAAACACACCGATCTCGCCCTATGCCGCATCAAAAAAAGCTGCCGAGATGTTCGCGCATTCCTATTACTACCTGGATGGAATCAGCGTTTCGATCACTCGGTACTTTACCGTCTATGGTCCTGCCGGCCGTCCGGACATGTGTATCTTTCGATTCATCCGTTGGATCGATCAAGGTGCACCGATTGAAATTTTCGGCGATGGCCAGCAGTCACGCGATTTTACTTACGTCGAAGACATCGCTAAAGGAACGATTGCCTCTAGCAAGCTACCGGGATTCGAGATTATCAATCTTGGAGGTGGTGAACGACCGACCAGCTTGCTTGAAATTATCGAAGTCCTCGAAAGACTGCTGGGCAAAAAAGCCCAACTTAAATTCTTGCCATCCTTTAAAGCCGACATACAAGACACGCAAGCTGACATCAGTAAAGCCAAAAGCCTCATGGGCTGGCAACCACAAGTCGACATCGAACGAGGCCTACAAGAAACCGTCAACTGGTACCTAAAGAACAAATCTCTAGCCGACTCGCTCGCCCTGTAACCACACCAAACTTTCAATTCACCTGGTAGCAATGCTCCCGGGAAGCAAGGCTCCGGCCTTGCTACCCACTGCAGAAGAGGCTCCCGCCTTGCTCAAGCTGCATTTTGGGGTCCGCAACTCAGTGTAGAACGATTGTCTCAATCGTTTTCTTCGCAATTCATCACAACCGTTCTCCTAGCAATTCAACTCAATCGTTTTCCAAGTAATCGATCACAAACGTTCTCCGAGCAATTCAGTTCACCAGTTCTCCGAGCAACTGCGGACAATTGCTCTACATTGAAGGCTCCCTCCCTCACTAACCTATCAACCAACCCAATCACTACAAAACAATCCAAGAGTCAAAACACTGCCCTCGACGCCTTACGCCTTTGCTAACCAGATTAGTTGGCGTAAATGCGAAATCTTATTCAATCAAAAGTTGTTTCACTAACTGGGTGTTAAGCTTCCCTATTGCGGATGTACGTCATTGACGTGGCTGACCGAATCGACGGTCAAGCTTTCCCCGACACTCACAAACACTTTTGCAAAGAATAACCAAAATGCAGTTTCCAACAGACTATTGTGCTGACCCACAGAATCCAAACGCTTTCGGAAACAACGCAGTCCTGGAACTGCCGCAAGGTCATTCGAGCGGCGACAAAGCAAAAACTATGAACAAAATCTGCTGTATCGGTGCTGGTTACGTTGGCGGTCCTACGATGGCCATGATTGCCAAAAAATGTCCAGATATTCCCGTTCACGTAGTTGACCTCAATCAGACGCGAATTGACGCTTGGAATTCAAACGACTTGCCGGTCTATGAGCCTGGACTCGACGAAGTCGTCAACGAAGCCCGTGGACGCAACTTGACCTTTTCGACCAATGTCGATCAAGCCATCCACGACTCGAACATTATTTTTATCGCAGTAAATACGCCGACCAAGACATTCGGCATCGGTGCCGGTCGAGCTGCAAACCTAGAGTTCATTGAGAAATGTGCACGACAAATCGCACGCGTGGCCAAAACCGACAAGATCATTGTTGAAAAATCCACGTTGCCAGTCCGTACCGCCGAAGCGATTCAACGCATCTTGGCAAGCGCCGGCAATGGCGTTCGATTTGACGTGTTGAGCAACCCAGAATTTTTGGCCGAAGGAACTGCCGTCGAAGATCTCCTAAGTCCAGACCGAGTCTTGATCGGTGGCGAGTGCTCCAAAGCGGTCGAGACCCTAGCCAGTATTTACGGCCGATGGATTCCTCGAGAGCGAATTTTGACAACGAATCTGTGGAGCAGCGAACTGTCTAAGCTTGCCGCAAACGCTTTCCTTGCCCAACGAGTCTCGTCGGTGAACGCTATCTCGGCACTTTGCGAAGCGACCGGTGCGGACGTTGACGAGGTAGCCCGTGCGATCGGAACCGATTCCCGAATCGGACCAAAGTTCCTCAAGGCTTCCGTCGGCTTCGGTGGTTCGTGCTTCCAGAAAGACATCCTCAATCTCGTCTACCTCTGTGAGCATTTCGGACTTCGCGAAGTCGCCGCTTATTGGGAGCAAGTCGTTTCTATGAACGACTACCAAAAGCGACGTTTTTCAAGCCGAATTGTTCGCACCATGTTCAATACGGTGTCGGACAAGA
>JANMNK010000038.1:0-6547 GCA_031373875.1 Pirellulaceae bacterium
AAGTTTAAGCTACTCTGGGTTCCCTCCCAGCCCAACTTTGTGCAACTGTTACGAATTTGGACATTCCCACGCGTGTTCTTCATCAAAGGACAGACAAACACGTCAAGTATAAAAATACAGTCCAAAAATTTCGCAGTGAACAATAAACTGACCTCCAAGCGGATTCACAGGTTCAGAGCCTAGTTCCATAAAATAACGTGCGGTTTTCGCATCGCAATTTGACGGTACAATTCGAGTCCTAATTTCCCGGACGTTTCCCCCCGGAATTTATCGGACCGATTCCTCCTACATTCGTGGACTTGAGTGGACATATGCAGTCAACATCCAGTGGCCGTTTCTCGACAGGCATTGAGGCTCTTGATAAAGCCTTAGGTGGCGGGTTGCTGCCTGGAACACTCACGGTGATTGTCGGCGCTACGGGGGTAGGGAAAACGCAATTAGGAATTCGTTGGTGCTGCACTGCCGGTCCGATCGAGAATAGTCCTGGTGCAATTATTGATTTGAGTAGCCGTGGCGATTCGCAAAACCACATCGATTACGCCCAGAAACTTGCCGGTATCGAGCTCAAGCATCACGACTTAAAACGCATTGCCGCCGATCAGTTATTTTCGAATAACCAATCCCTCGGCAATCTATTGACGCTGTTTGGTTACGAAGGACGTCGTGTCCTACGCAGCCAACTGGATGTCGACCAATGGGACGCTTGGCAAAGTCAACTGAATCGCCAAACGCCTGCGCTGGTCGAGTATGTCTACAGGCATCTTATCAGCGGAACGCGACGATTTCTCATCGACGGGATCGAACCGCAAGATCGTCCCGAGGACAGTCTGCAAATGGACATGCTGGAGCTTATATACCATCGCATGCTTCGTCAGCCGCATGACTGGTTGGCTCGCGAACTGTTCCGGCAAGACTTTCGCGCGATGCAAGAGCAAGTTGAGCAAAAAGCATACGACTACAATCAAGCTTCGGCAGTTCTGCTGGTAACGACCCGCGAGTCGATGCTGGATCAGTTGATTGCAAAACCATGGGCCGAAGGCGATTTAGCTGCGGGTGCTAATACCATTTTGCTGATGGGGCGTATCTCTCGCGGTAACCAATTTTCGCGGGGGCTTTTCATCGCGAAACATCGCGGCAGCTATTGTGATGACACTGTGCTGGAGTTCTCAATAAATCCCGCGGGTTTGCAATTTTTTCCGTCGGCATAATCGCTTGGCAAGTTTGTTTCTGTAAAGCTTTCCTTCAATCCTTCGTTCCCCGAAGTTGCTTAATCGATGGTTTGTCTAGGACAGCTTTCATAATACCCGGAAAATTCGTTACAAGCTGTAAAACGCGGGCGGCCATTTCATCTTCTCAAGTGGACGATAACCGCGAAATCGCAATCGCGCCGTATGTTTTAGCGGTCGTCTCACAAAAAGAAGTGGCAAGAAATCGTTCTGCTTGATGCGCTCGGCGGTTGTTGGGAAGAGAAAAACGTATGACAAAACCTAGAATTAACCCAGTCGTTTGGAATACCTTTCGGACATTGGTCGTTTGGTCTCCACTATGGCTTGCAACGACCATTCTCTTTTCTGCAGTGGGCATCGGCTACGTGCTTTTTCTAAAAAAAGATACGTGGCTTGCATCGCAGTCTATTGTGGTTCGGGAAGATGCCAATCGTGCACTTTTTCGACAAAGTCGTGTTGATGCAGAAACAGAAACCAAAGCCGCGCAGGAAACATTTGTCGAGCTTGCAAAAAACCATCAAGTGGTCAAGAACGCGCTACAGACTGTCGGGCCAATTCCCACCCTGCTTGGCGCACCAAAGAACTGGCCAACTCCCCAGGACGTTCAAGAAACCATCGACGATGTCATTTCGATTCATGCCCCACGCGGTATCGATTTTGGAAAAACCGACGTCATTTATCTTGATGTCAAACAATCGACACCTGAACGGGCCATCGAACTCAACAAAGTAATCTGTGCTGCGCTTCAAAAACATATGAGCGAATTGCGTCGAGGCATTGCGGGTTCGATTGTGGCGGAATTGAAACGCGCCCGTGATGTGGGGCGAGCCGAATTGGACAAAGCGAATCAAAAACTGCAAGAAGTTGAACTTAAAGCCGGGAGCGATTTGACAGACCTGCGAGGTTTGATCGAACGAGGAGGATCATTCAGTTCGCGGGCTTTGCACGATCAATTGGTCGGCGAAATTCGACAAGCAGAACTTAGTCATCATCAGTTAGCAAGCGACCTGAGCCAATTAGAAAGTGCGAGCAAGGATCCCGCTTCGTTCTTGACTGCGCCTAGCTCACTGTTCGCGTCCCAGCCTGGATTGATCCGATTGCGTGAAGGTCTGGTCGACGCACAAATCGCCGTATCGCAACTGGCCGGAAAATTAACCGATGATCATCCGAATATGCTTGCTGCTCGCAGGTCCCTGGATGGTATCATCCTCCGATTAAGCGAGGAATTTCAAGCTGCACTTGCGTCAGCACGTCAAGCATTTCAAGTCAGCCAGGACCGTTTGACTCGTTTGACGGAACAAAAATCAAGTTTAGAATCTCGCCTAAACGAACTTGCGGAGAAACGTTCCGCATATGAATCCTTGCTGGCCGACGTTCAAACAAGGTCCACAATCGTACAAGACGCCGAGCGACGATTATCCGACGCCGAAGCCAACCTAGCAGTTTGTGAAAATTCCAGTTGCTTTACATTGCTCGACGACCCGGTCATTTCGGATCGGCCCATTGGCCCCGGTCGCAAGACAATTATCATCGCCAGCGTCGCGTCGGGCATGCTCTTTGGAATCGGGCTTGTATTCTTAATAGCGCCTGTCGACGTCAGTCAGAAATTCGGCCGACGCGCAATTGATTCACTGGGAGCCAGCCAAGTTCCTATCGCAATCGTTCCTGCTCAAATTCCCACGCACGTTCCCACTAAAGTTCCAGCTGCTGAATCCACTGCTCAGCCAGTTGTCAATCATGTGCCGTTCACTGCTTCCGAACTCATTGCGATGGCGCAAAAGTCAACTTCAAACAGTGACAATACGAACTCGGAGCCAGATGCGACAATTAGCGAGTGCGGAATCATGGACACGTTATATCCGAAGTCAACGGGAACCCTAAAAGCGTCGACTCATGGCGAATCCCAGAAAGCGCATTGCGATGGAGCGAAACAAGGCGAGACGGTACAAAACTCTGCACGGAGCGAAGCCATGTCTCCTTCGAATGCGGCCGAAGCAAACAGTCCACTGACCGTACCGCTTAATCCTAATACCATCGAACAGGGTAGCGTTCCCTTTTCGTCAAAGCTCACCGTGACTGTATCGGCGAGTTTGGCGAAATCCGAGAGTCTCGTTCATGCTCCCGTGGTCGCCGCCGAGTCGGATTCAAAACTTACGGACTCAACCGAAGTTCCCCATACGAAACCATTATCGGAGATCGTATCCGAACTGGATATGAACGTTCGCGACGTCAAGTCGGGTGATAAGGAAAGTTCCAAGGATAGTAACCAGCAATCAAGTGATCGGCGAACGCGTCCTCGTAAAGCGACACCCGCGCCTGTCCCTACGCTCAACTTTGGAATTCGACCCACCGACACCCCGAATACTCGAAACTAATCGACCATCAAAACGAACAACGACTGCCAACTAATCTTGAGTTGCCAGTCGTTGAGTTTTCGATTTAATTGCCGCGGCTTCAGTAATTGCGAGACAGCAGCAATTAACGGCGGGCGGTTCGGACTTCGCTACCAACGTAGACTTTTGGATCATCGACAATGAATGCCGTGCTCCAATTCTTTCCATTGTCACCGTTGATCGTGTTATAGAAGAACGTACGGAATCGTTCGCAGCGATAACCATAGGGAAATTGCGATGCGATGTAATCGTCAGCGGTAAGGTCTTCGACCCCTGCGTGGGCGTAGTAATGCACCATGCCGTCTGGAGTGAAACTCATTCCAAGCGTCCACCAACCGGTCGTTTCAAGATCAGGACCGCGGAAGTCGCCGCCATTGCGGTCGCTGCGAATTCGAAAATGAATATTATCGACTGGCTTTCCTTCTTGCATCTTCGTGTCTTTTACGATGAACAAACCTGGCCAATACACTTCTTCTTTTTGAGTTGATTTTGGAAACAGGAACTTAGTTTTTGTTTCCATGATTGTCGTTTCCACGGCGGCGCGGAATGCAAAGTGCGGACCATTTCGCTTCTCCCACTCTTCGACAGGCGGCAGGTAAACTCGGGTCGTGCAACTCGGAGTTTGGCTGACGGAAATTGGACCGCCAAGTTTGTTTTGAACGTTGCAAATAAAATCGTCCTGATGCATTTTTTGGCTTGGTTGCTTGGGAATGCCCGTAAACAGGGATTGAAGCAACATGGCACCATTGCTTCCCGGCAATCCGCCTTCCGGAGTTTGTACGCGTTTGACAATATCTGGATGGCCACGCTTTACGCCTTCGTACCAACGTCCATTGTTTGTCTTGCCAAGAGGCTGACGCTGATTTTCATCAATGTCCTCCGTGCTCTTGGGGTCGTTTGGAATGTAATCGAAATTCTCGTCTTCAAAATCGTCTCCGACTTGAGTGAGTTGCGATCCAGAGCCAGGAACGACGGGACGCTGGAGTGCAGCGGTCGCAATCCCCGTCAAAGATAGTATTGCAGCAAATTGAAATCCGGCAGCACACAGTCGAATCGATAAACGCATAGTAACCTCTCTACAGCCGACGAACCTCGCTGGGAAAACAGCATGTAGATGGGTTATCGGATTTGGAAGGCGTGCAACGTGGCAATTTCAGAAGACAGACTAACGCCGCCGCAGATTACTCGTTCTTCTCAATGCCAAAAACCTTTGCAGACGTCAAAAATTGCCATCGTCAATGATAGCTTTTCGACTGATAAGATTTCCGTTCACGCGCGGATGGCAAGCAAGTGATGGATGGGTTTGCGAAACAAATCAAGCTTCGCTGGGGTCAAACGAATGAGGGTGCTGCTCGTTCATCCATAAGCCTAATCCAGGATCGCGAATGAAATAGAATGGTTCGCCTTCTGCGCTTACTTGCCATCCATCCGATTTGCCATCCACTGCAAAGCGTCGCAAGACGACAGCAGGGTCTTCATAGCTGTAACCAACGCTGCGAATTTCCTCTGGGCTCAAGTGGCCAGGGCAATAAACAACTTCAAAACGGCCTTCCGAAGAGCCATGAATCAAATGCGCAGTGGCGGACAGGTTTTTCCTAAGTGACTCGTGCTGCTTAACCTTCGCCAATACTTCTAGCGTCGTGCGATATCCATGCTGACGGATTAGCTGATCGATCGTAGCATCCTCTCCAAAAGTCTTAACGCCCGGTGCGATAACGAACAGCTTTCCACCGTCGGCGATTGCCATACGCGTTCGATAAATCGCTTTGTTGGCTAGCCAAGTTCGTTCATATTTCTTGGGGTCCATGTAGACTACCATCGTTTTTGGTGCGGTCGGCAACCGAAAGCAATTTACCCGTGCCGATAATTGTCCCGCTCGCCAAAAGACTTCGTGATCATCACCCACGAATAGTCCGCGGACGATCTTCTTGCCATCATGCGTTGATTCGACGACGGTCAAAATATAAACGATGGGCATGCTCTTGCAGAAAGAGTCCGACGCTTGATTCAGAATCTTGCGCAAAGGTGTTGCACAACGTCCCATGATCCTTTCCATGCCATAGAGAGCGCTCAAATAATGGCTTTCATGAATTCCCGACGCGCCGCCGGTACCCACGAAAATATTTTTGTTGTAGTTTGCCATCCCAATGACTTCGTGAGGGACGACTTGGCCGACGGAAAGGATGAGGTCGTGATTTCCCTCCACTAGAAGCCGATTCACCTGCGCGGGCCAGGCTTCGCAGTAGTGGCCTTCGGTAACACTTTCTACAAAGTCCTTGGGGACGTAGCCTAGTGTCTGTACATCGTCTCTCCATCGATGCTCTCGAACCAATGTGTGCGGTAAACCCGGAAACATCATGTCAAGTTGCTGAGGCGACATGGCGTGATGAGTTCCCAAAGCAGGCATCACATCCGTCAAGCGAGGTCCCAGGAGTTGATGCAACAAGCAAACGATATCCCCTGCTCTGCTATCCAGTCGCGTGTGATCGGCTGGGATCGCCAGCACACGTTTGGGTTGCCTTAATTTGTCGAGCAATAAGACAAGGGCTTCTTGAAAATGTACAGCCGATAAATCCTCACGAACCCCGCCGCATTCAAAGAAAATAGTCATTGCAATTTAGTCCGAGTTCTCTGTTTCTGAGGCGACGTTGAAATTTTATTTCTGTCGTTGAAGCCACTCGAACACGACATGAGCAACTTTGCAAATCGATTCACCGCTGCATTTATCCGGCGTATCCATCATTGTATGCCAGTAGCTCTGCACATGATTACCGGGTCGTGGATAATCAAAATCAATCAAGTCCACAGTAGGGATCTTGGCAATTTGGTTAAGTGCTAAATGATCGTCTCGAATCTCATGACGAGTTCGAGGCGTGAACTCGCGTACATTTAGTTCGGCCGCTACTTTCCAGATATCTCGCGTCAACT
>JANMNK010000092.1:0-1554 GCA_031373875.1 Pirellulaceae bacterium
GGTCACGTTGATAGCATAAACGGAATGATTGAATCGATCCCAGACCAAGGGAAAGTGAATGGGTGTGCGTCGGAAACTAACTGCGTAGATCGAGTGGATCGGATCGTCTACCTTGGCGGTTGATGCCCTGCCGATAAACCATCCTTCATCAAGTTTGTCCCCGGCGGGTTCACATGCACCAGTAAAGTGCCAATCGCCTTCATCCCAGATTTCCACCCAAGAATGATTGCCGCTGCCGTCCGACCAAAGAGGTGTCCCAACAAATCGGGCCGGAACCCCAACGCTTCTGCAAGCATCAATCAACAAAATCGAGAGTCCCGTGCAGGATGCTTTGTGAGTTTCAATCGATTCAAATGGTCCCTGATCAGCGCGTTTGCGATCCGTTGAATATCGAACGTCGAGTATTCCAAAGATTTGTTGATTAAGTTTCGCCGCTGCTTGGCTTGCGGAACGACAATCGGCAACAACAGGTGAGAATTTTTCGCGAAAACTGGCTCGCCATGCATCGCGACTCTCATTCACTTTTACATACGGCAATATGCCATTCAAAAACACGTCCTCTGGTATTGTCTCTCGCCAGGGCGCGCTCTGCCAAGCTTCATATGCGAGATTGACATGCTCGAGAAGATAATCGGACTTCAAACTGACGAGATCCGCTTCCGACATGTTTTCAATTAGGAACTTGAGACCCGGACGCCGATTGTGCTCAAGTTTCATCCACGCCTGAGCAATTTCGCTTCGGTTGTCTTCTGCTTCTTGCAGAACTTCACTGATCCTTCCCTCGTACGTCCAGACTGGCTTTCCAAGACTCTTTTCAATGAGCGCATAGATTTGGGAATCATAGGCGGCTAATTCTTGGCGCGTGTTTACGTGGTTGTGCTGAGCGTTGTTCTCATCATTGGCGTCAAAATAACTTTGCACCGATTCGGCCCAATACTCTTTGACATCCGTCGATGCATAGGTCCCTTTCCACAATCCACGTTCATTGCACTGCGTAAATAAGTTTTGCAACTGCCGTTCAAACGTATCGTCGAGTTCCGCCAAAGCCATTTCGTGAATAGTGTGAGCAAATTCATGAATCAAGATGCATTCGTTCGGATACCGATCGTTGGATTCATGCAGCAAATTCTCCGCACCTGCTGATATTGCCGGACGATTGCGAGTCGCCCCTAGTCCGCGCGCTCGGCGGTTCCAATATTCGGCTGGCTTGAGGGAACTATGTTCGGGCACGTCGGTGGTCTGCTCATCGGATGCCATGATGACGACTCGAATATTTCGGTCGGCCAATTTCTGCAAAATGTCCTTCCTATTACTCAGCATCGAATCGACGATATGCTGAGCCTCGATCAAAGCCGAATCGGGGGTCCGGGCGGAACAGACAATTGGTAGCGGTCCTACCATCACACATTTGGCGTAGAATTCCGAAAGTCCAAACGCCGACCGAATCTCAGGCGAAATGGGCCCCACAATTCCATCGGCCATGCTGACGTTTTGAATTGCAAGAACGGCAACAACGAAAACGCTTCTCAGTTGCCAGGAGGTCAAAAATTCCAT
>JANMNK010000101.1:0-2628 GCA_031373875.1 Pirellulaceae bacterium
AGTTGACGAACGCGAAGTGCAACGTTCTTTTCAAGTTCCTTCTCTAAGCGATTTTTGAGTTGACGCGTAGTGACGTATTTTCCATCTCGCCCAGCGAACGGCGAAGAGTTAATGCTGAAAATCATCTCCAGCGTTGGTTCATCGACTCGAAGTCGTTGCAGTGCGCGAACTTCGCCGCGTTGACAGATTGTGTCGCCAATTTCAACTTTGGCCATACCAACAATCGCGACGATATCACCCGCAGTAGCTTGTTCGACGTCGACTCGTCCTAATTTATCGAAAACCGAAATCGTCGCGACTTGAGCAGGTTCGATGTGGTTTTCTTTGGCGAGATCGACAGGCATGTTGCGACGAATGGTGCCGGCTTGGATTCGACCGATTGCGATACGTCCAACGTACTCGGACCAGTCCAAGTTCGTAACCAACATTTGCAATGGCGCATCCGGTTCGACTTCGGGACCGGGGATTTGGTCCAGCATCATGTCGAGCAAAGGTTGCATATCAGTACCACGAACTTTCCAGTCCGTCGTAGCGTAACCTTCACGGCCCGAAGCAAAAATATGGTCGAAGTGTTCCATATATTTCTCGCCTCCCAAATCGACGAGCAACATGAGGGCTTCGTCGAGGACTTCGGCGCAACGAGCGTCGGGGCGGTCGATCTTGTTGATGACGACGATGGGCTTGACGCCGACTTCGAGCGCTTTGGACAAAACGAATCGCGTTTGCGGCATCGGGCCTTCGGCGGCATCGATCAACACCAGCGCACCGTCCGCCATTCGCACGACGCGCTCGACTTCACCACCAAAATCCGCGTGGCCAGGAGTGTCGATCAAATTGATTTTCACGCCGCGGTAAGGCAGCGCAATGTTTTTGGAAAGGATGGTAATGCCCCGTTCCCGCTCCAAATCGTTGTTATCGAGAATTTGAGTGCCTTGCAATTGCGAATCGCGGAACTGTCCGCTTTGTTTCAGAAAACAATCAACCATGGAAGTTTTTCCATGGTCAACGTGTGCAATGATTACGATGTTACGGATATCTTCTCTTCGCATTGTTCCTCGAAACTCAAATTCAATTTGTTATATAATCGGCAGAGTTGAAAACGTTCAACTCAAAACTTCTTCTTCGTGATTGACGCACCAAACGCTGGCACGTCGGAATTGCATTTGCAAATCACTATTGTGAATCGGTGTTCGACCTTGAGGGATCAATGGTCGTGGTCGTGGCCATGATCATGCTCCAGCTTGCACGATTGTTCTTTGCCATCGATCGTCACCACCAATGTCGCTTTGACGCCTTCGCCCACGCCGAGCGCCGTCACGAGTTCGGGGCTTTTAATTGTGAAGACCGAGTTGGCGATCTTGTGTTCGTCCGAACTGGAATCTAGCAGATAGGTTTTCTTTGGGTTTCCGGTTACTTCCAAGTCAATTCGCACGCTATCTACTTTTGCGCCTTCGGAGACGGCTTCTTCCATGTAAACGGTTACCGTACCTTTTTCATCGTCGTGCGACCATTCGGCATGTTCACCGCTGGGTTCCAGATGGACTAAGTGCCCTCCGTGTTCGCCTTCGTCGCCATGAGAGTGATTGTGCGCTTCGGCTGTTGTCTTTGTGGTTGAGGGAGCGGACTCGGTCGAAGCGGACGCAGTCGAAGCTGTCTGGGTAGAAGCGGGTTCGCATCCTGAGAAAAGTGTAAGGCCGGCAATAGCAACAAACGCCATTATTACCGATGGCAAACCGATTCGTCCTTGCACTGAGCACTTCTTAAAGTTCATCACATTCATTCCTAAAAATTGAAACAGAAACATGCATTTGGATCATCGCAAGGCCTGCCGGTAGTGTTAAGTAGATGAACGGCAGGTCGGATGGTTAGACGTCAAAAGGCAATTGCGTTTCGCTCAACACGAAGGCGAAAATCGCGAACTACGTCGGCGGCCGCAAAGGAATTGGTCGGCAAGCCCTGGATGCGTTCCATCTCGAACAATTGAATTTGACCCGATTTCACCATTTTTTGCGAGGTCAAATCTTTACAAGATATGCTGTCACTTTTCGTGATCTCAGGAGGTAATCCTATGGACTGCCCCCTGCTTTTTGCCAAAAAGCTGGTTTTCCGGTCACATATTGACGATTGAGTTACGACCCTTGCGACCCGTTGCAGGGCGTTAGGACGCACCTTGTCAATCCGCCCGGCATCGCAACCTTGAAGATCCAGCCAAGAGAGTCGATGCAGACAGGGCTCATCGGATCACAGTTGGCTTGAAAGTTTTTATCGCCGTTTTTGGCAGTGAGGGCATAAGAACGTGCTCCTCTGACCTTGCCGAACACGCTCCACATTTGCTCGATGACACGTCAAGCATTCTTGATTCGCTCGGTCGTACACGAATAATCGCGACTGATATCCCCCAGATTCATCGAGCGATTTCAAATAGGTTCCGTCGCCGAGTGTCGAACCTTCCAATCGAATCGCTTCGATCAAAATGTCTTGTGTGGCAGAGTGAATACGCGCCCATTTGGCTTTAGAAATGTGGTTGCATCGGTCGTGCGGGTTGACTAGCGCGCGATGGATAATTTCCGAAGCGTACAGGTTGCCAATTCCTGCGACTCGTTTTTGATCTAACAAAGCGACTTTGAC
>JANMNK010000103.1:0-3154 GCA_031373875.1 Pirellulaceae bacterium
CTGGCTCGGAAACTGTCTGCAACAAATTCTGTAACTGTAGCGGTGACTTGCGACTGGCTGAAAAGCAAACGACTCGGACGCCTTCCATGCGTGACCCGCTGTCAGAATTTGTCACTTGAAGTTTAGGAGCCGGGCCATCGACTTTTATCGACTCAACCTGTGTGACCACCAAGAGCCGATTGTGCTTTGCTGCCGGCTTGCCTACAGGCTTGTCGCTCGACTGTGTTTCCGTAGCCAGTTGTCGCAGCTTTTCGACGCGAATCGGCGACGCAAAAATGCGTGCTTCGTATTTGTAGAGAACTGGATTACTCGGCAGCGCGTTCAGCAATCCAACGATTGTCAGAATCGCGGCCGTCATTCCCAACCAGATTGCTCGGTTGCGCTCGGCACGGATTTGGCTCGGCCGTAAATCAATTCCTGGCTGCACGCTGGTTGCCTCAAGCTGTTTTAAAGTTCAATATCCATCCCAATGACTTTATCGGCGATTAGAACAATTGCATTTATCGGCAAAGTCGGGCATCATGATGTACTTTACCGAAAAATCTCCGTACTTCTCCTGCGGTTTGCTAGCAGTAATCATGAATTCACGGCGATCTGTTAAGCTAGCCTGAGGAAAAAGTTGCCAATAATTGGCGTTGTTGAACAATATCGTCGCCTCGATTTTGGCGTGAGTTTGTTCTGAGAACGATGGGGATTCTAAGAAACGTATTTTCGCGATCCGAACGATTCAACCAATCACCTCCGGCTCGCATGTAATCCGACCGCTTCACAAGCCGGAAACCAAAATTGGGTTAGCGATATTTTCCAAGATCGAAACGCGTAAGAACAATGTCCGACATCAAGCCGCTTCCTTTTAAAATCAAGTTCTGCGGTGTGACAAATATCGTTGATGTCCGTTCGGTCATCGAATCCGGGGCGGACGCAATAGGCTTCAATTTCTTTACGGGAAGTCGACGCTGGTTGTCGCCGGAGCTCGCAAGGCAGCTTTCCAAGGAGGTACCGAGCACTTGCTCACGCGTTGGGATCTTTGTGGATGAGAACCCGGTCAACGTGAAAAAGTTCGTAGAGGATATCGGACTGGATTTCGTCCAATTGCATGGCAATGAAAGCCCTGCGGATTTTGTTGGGTTCTCGGCGGCCCCAATCATTAAAGCTATCTATTGGCGAGGATTGGAGTCGGATGTTCATGTCGCTGAGGATTGGACTAACACCAAAGGAGTTTCGCTCTGTGCGTTCCTGGTAGATGCTTTCGATCCGGTTGCTCGCGGAGGGACCGGAAAAACGGCACGATGGGATCTCTTGAATCCACGGCCCGAAGCTTTGGCCCGAGTCCCGCTGATTTTGGCTGGCGGATTGACCAGCGAAAATGTCGGGGACGCGATCCGGGCTGCATGTCCACAAGCGGTTGATGCGGCAAGTGGAATCGAAGTTAGCAACGGTATCAAGTCGCTTCCGAAAATGAAAAAAATCGTCGAGCAAGCACGAGCAGCTTGGTGAAACAGGCGGAGTAACGTAAACCCGATTGCGGCTGAAGTACTCGGAACATGGACTTTGAGCGCTAGGTTTTCACGTCCTGGCCCGTTTTGCTTGCTAAACCGCTCCCCGTTTCAGGAAGTCAATTGCTGGCTACAATGTGAGCTTGAAACTGGCGGTCCAATCGGACTAGGTCCTGCTGAGAATGGATTGTAGAAAGAACTAGAAAATGCCTGAAATACAAGCTTTCCGTGGTGTGCGTTACAATTTGGCCCAAGTTGGATCTCTGAGCAATTGCATCGCGCCACCCTACGATGTTGTTGATTCAAAACTACAGAACTATTTGTACAATCTTTCCCCGTACAATTTCTTGCAACTCGAATTGAATCGGCGCGAGTCATCCGACAGCGACGAAAACGCGATCTATCAGCGTGCCGCCAGGATCTATCGTAATTGGCGGACGGAAGGTGTTTTGCAAACCGAGCCGGATCCGGCTATTTATGTTTACCATCAAGAATTTGAAATCGATGGGTTCAAGTACCAGCGAAGCGGCTTCATGGCCCGCGTCCGGCTTGAACGATTCGGCGAAGGCAAAATTTATCCTCACGAGCAAACACATGCCAAAGCCAAGGATGATCGACTGCGGCTGACGCGAGCTTGCCAAGCGAATTTCAGTCAGATATTCGGCCTCTATCCGGACCCTGACAATCACGTTCAAAATTTGCTTGAGACGGCGATTGCGGGCAAGCATGGGATGGATGCAGTGGACCACTTGGGCGTCATTCATCGCATGTGGCCAATTTCGGACATGAAGGTCATTCAAGCCGTCGCTTCGTTAATTACGGATATGCCCATGTTCGTTGCTGACGGTCACCATCGTTACGAAACGGCTTGTAACTACCGTGATGAATTAGCAGCTCATACAAAATTGCCACCGGATCATCCAGCGAACTTTGTCTTAACCAATCTCGTTTCGATGAGCGATCCAGGCTTGATCGTGTTGCCCACGCATCGATTGCTGTCCGGCGCACCTGCTCTAACTTCCGACCAGCTCAGAGAAAAACTGTCGCCATACTTTGATGTCGATATCGCAGGGAAATCGCCAGAGGATGCCGGAGACGTTTGGGGGCAGATGGAGCGATTGGGCGAGCAAGAAGTGATGGCTGTTTACTCCAAAGCCTCCAATGAATGGTTGATGCTGACCGCCAAGCCTGCTTCAGAAAACCGAATGATGCAAATCGCTGCCGACCACAGTCATGACTGGCGCGGGCTCGGAGTCGCGATTTTGCACAAGCTGGTGATTGAAGACATCTTGAGCTTGAGGGATTTGCCCAAGCCAACCTATGTACACATGGTTCAAGAAGTGATCGATGGATTGCACGGCAAGCTTGAAGGCAACCTGGAGTACAATCTCGCTTTCTTAGTCATGCCAGCCACCATCGACCACATTCGGGCAATCAGCTTGCACCAAGAACGCATGCCCGCCAAGAGCACCTACTTCTACCCCAAACTAGTCAGCGGCCTAGTCGTCTACCCCCTGGCCTAGGCTTCATTGTAGAGCAGTCTTGTAGAGCAATTTCATTGTAGAGCAATTGTCCTCAATTGCTCACAGCACCGTCAACGCTGCCTCTATACTCTGAGCCGCCAAACCCCAACCCTCTTCATCCAACGCCCCAACCCC
>JANMNK010000126.1:0-3317 GCA_031373875.1 Pirellulaceae bacterium
TTGCCTTCGCGTTGGACAATCCAAAGATTATCTTTGTCTACCGCCAGCGAACGTGGACCTTCCAATGGCTGTTCGTGCGCGAATCCTCCATCAAGTGGTTTCGCTTTGCGGCCGTCGCCCGCGATGGTGCTAATCAGATTGGTTTGCAAATCAACAAGTCGGATGCGTTGGTTCTTTAAATCGGCGATGAACAACTGCGAGCCATCAACTGCAATGCTGTAAGCTTCATTCATCTCCGCTGCACTTGCCGGTCCGCTATCTCCCGAAAATCCGGCAGTACCTGTTCCCGCAACCCGATTCCATTGGCCGGTTGACGGATCGATCATCCCAACGCAGTGATTACTTGTATCGGCAACAAATATTCTCCCTTTCGAATCCACACGAACTTCATGAGGGAAATGCATTGGCATTTCTAAAGCGGAGCCCGATTGAGCTTGAAAGCCGACTACTCCGGTGCCTGCAATTCGTGTCAGGCTGCCTTTAGAAATCTCGAGCTTAAAAAGCACGTGTCGATCGTACGACGCGATAATCAGATCACCATCACGCGTTGGTTCAACGCCAAATGGATTGCTAATGCAGAAGTCTGTTGCCAATCCGTCATTGACCTGCAAATCCGAGCGACCGTTCCCTGCGATCGTCGCAATCGATTTCCAGGGGTTTTCAGATTGACCGAAGACCGTGCCAACAACGAAAAATAGCAAAGCCGATCCTAAGAATCCAGCAACCAAGGACACGCGCATCACAGAATCTTTCTAAAAGTTAACTTTCTACAAATCAGCTTCGTTAGGAACGATATAGGGTCGCCGATATCCGCGTGTTAGCATCAAACTGGCTTGATCGTTGGACTTAAAAGTCTCCGTCGCAGCATCAAACGCCAGATTTGGTCCGACCGTCATTTTCAACGCGTCAACGTCCACTTCGTTTTGCGTGAGATGCTCCAAAGTGCGATCCAACGTGTCCTTCATTTCATCCGGGCTTCTCATATCTTTCAGATAACCCGCCACGTCGTTCGCGTCAACCGATTGCCCGAGTCGAAGCGATATATTGCCCAGATGGCAAAGTGCGCTTGATAAGTGCCCTTGCTCAATATCGGCGTTCAATTGTTTGTGATCGCGACTGCGCATGGCAGCGAGGAAATTATCGTAATGCTGCGAGTCACCGCCACCTGCGAATTTTTTAATTTCCTTGCCATCCTTGTCGAACGCGATTCCTTCGCAGGAACTCGACATGGCGACATATCCATCCGTGCCTTCGATGAGAATGCCTACCGCTTGTCCTTTGTACGGCAGCGTATCGAGGCCACGAACTTCGAAGACGATCTGCTGATCGCCAAATTCATGAACGACGATCTGCGTGTTCGCGGTCTCTCCTGCGTCTTCGTAACCAAATCGCCCTCCATAGGACAATACCCGGTCCGACAAACGGTCCTTTTGCAGTGCCCAACGACATATGTCCATTTGATGGATGCCTTGGTTACCGAGATCGCCATTTCCATAAAGCCATTGCCAATGCCAATCGTAATGAAACTTGGGACGCGTCAAAGGAGCAATCGGTGCAGGCCCCGACCACAAATCGTAGTCAACCGCTTTCGGAACTTCATAGGTGCCTTTGGGACCAATTGACTGTCGACGTTTGTAACAAAGCCCGCGAGCAATTTCGACTTTGCCGATTCCTCCGCCGTGGATGTATTCCACGGCAGCGATGATGCCGGGGGCGGAACGTGACTGCGTTCCGGTTTGGCAAATTCGATTGTGTTTGCGTGCGGCTTGAACGACGCGACGACCTTCAGAAACATTGTGACTAACCGGCTTCTCACAATACACGTCTTTGCCCGCTTGAATTGCCCATATCGCGGCCAGTGAGTGCCAATGATTTGGCGTCGCAACCGAAACCGCGTCCAGCGATTTAACTTCGAGTAGTTTACGGATGTCTTTGACCCAAACCGGACGCGTGCCAGACTGTTTTTCGGCAATTGCATCGCATGCCAACTGACCGACTTTTTCATCGCAATCGCAAATGTGCGTGACTTGTGTTTGTTTGCCGCCCGCGAAATTGCCAAGATGCGCTTGCCCACGACCATTTACTCCGATGACAGCAAGTGAAATCTTGTCGTTGGGGCCTAGCTCGCGTTTTTCGTCATCTCCAGCCAAGACACGACGACTTTGTGAAGCACTATATGCGGCGGCCGCAGCAATCATACTTTGTCGTAAAAACGAACGGCGATCAACATGAGCCATCATGGACTCCTTGTAAAAAGGTATGCAAAGCAGGTAGGATCATTTTCGAGGAAGGGTTGACGTCGCGTGCTACAATAACGAAGAGACTGTTTCAATCACCGCTAGATGAATTTGAGCAGTGCACTTTGGCGAATTCGCTAATCGTCAACTTACGCAGTATAAGCCAAAAATTCGCAAGCATAGAAGAGCACGATGGCGGGCTGGCTAACAATTCCAAAGTAACTTGACTGGCTGATCAGCCACCACGGACAATTTTCTACAGGCTCGACGTTCCTAAAAAATAATCCGCCCGCGATATTTTTCGGGGATTGCCAGCTTGGAGGCAAATTCTCAGATCGTAAATTAGATATCCATGAATCGACAAGAACGAGCGAACCACATCCGACATCGGCTTAATGAACTTTATCCCAATCCAGAAATACCGCTGGAACATGTCGATCCATACACTTTGCTGGTCTCCGTCATTCTCAGTGCGCAATGCACGGACAAAATGGTCAATCGCGTTACGCCCGACTTGTGGAAATTGGCGGACAATCCGTATGACATGCAACGGCAACCGGTGGAGCAAATCCAATCGATTATTCGACCGTGTGGACTCAGTCCGCGAAAGGCGCTGGCGATTCGCGATATGAGCGAAATCTTGGTTCGCGAGTATGACGGCCAAGTTCCGTGCTCGTTCGACGACCTTGAGAAATTGCCTGGCGTTGGGCACAAAACGGCAGGTGTCGTCATGTGCCAAGCGTTCGGACTGGCCGCCTTTCCTGTGGATACGCATATTCATCGTTTGGCCACACGATGGAAACTGACAAGCGGCAAGAATGTCGTTCAAACCGAACGCGACTTGAAAAAGCACTTTCCGGAAGAGTCTTGGGCCAAGCTTCATCTCCAAATTATTTACTACGGGCGAGAACATTGCTCCGCTCGCGGCTGCGACGGTCGATCTTGTTTGCCTTCGCGTTGATGCAGGGGAAGTAGCTGTGACCGATGCTGAGTTGCTCGACTGTGCAGATGCGATCGCCGCGAGAGCCTACGCGCCCTACTCGCGCAACCACGTCGGCGTTGCGGTACTTGCACGTGACG
>JANMNK010000140.1:0-2799 GCA_031373875.1 Pirellulaceae bacterium
CTTCGCATGGCAATCCTATCCTGAAAACTCCGAACTTGGACCGTATGCGGACTGAGAGTTTTCGTTTTGTGGATTTTCATGTTAGCCCAACTTGCGCGCCTACTCGCAGCGCCTTGCTGACGGGTCGGCACGAATTCAAGAATGGGGTGACGCATACGATCTTGGAGCGAGAAAGGCTAACCCAAGACGCGACTACACTCGCGCAAGTACTCCAACAAAGCGGCTATGCGACGGGCATTTTTGGTAAATGGCATTTGGGGGACGAACCGGACTACCAACCGAATAAACGAGGATTTGAAGAGACATTTATTCACGGCGCAGGAGGGATCGGGCAAACATTCCCTGGATCTGGCGGCGACGCGCCGAAAAACAAATATCACAACCCCGCAATTTTGCATAACGGAGTTTTCGAGGACACGAAAGGATATTGCACGGATGTATTTTTCGACCAAGCGACCCGTTGGATTGGTTCGCAGCGAGAATCGGGCAAGCCGTTCTTTGCGTGGATAGCGACCAACGCTCCCCATGATCCATACATTGCTAAAGCGGAAGATTTCCAAAAGTACCAAGAGACCGCTCCCAATGCACGCGTCGCGCACTTTTTCGGGATGATCGATAACATCGATGCGAACGTTGGAAAATTGCTGGACCAGTTGAAGGCATGGAACATCGACGACAATACGTTAGTTGTTTTCATGAACGACAACGGCGGCACTGCGGGAACGCAGGTTTTTAATGCGGGAATGCGTGGTCAGAAAGTGACACCGTGGCTTGGCGGAACACGTGCCATCAGTTATTGGCGTTGGCCGCAAAAGATCGCGGCAGCCGAATGTGCTGCACTGACGGCCCACATCGATGTCTTCCCGACTCTCGCATCCTTGGCGGGAGCCGAACTCTCGGAAAAGGTCAAGAATCAAGTTGAAGGCCGAAGCTTGTTGCCACTTCTTGCAGACCCCGTTGCGGAATGGACCGATCGTTCGCTTGTTACACACGTCGGACGTTGGCCCAAAGGCGACGACCGGACTAAGTTTAAATACCGTTCCTGTGCCATTCGAAACAGTCGCTGGCATCTAGTTTCTACCGAAGGCAACAGCGAGCCGCGATGGCAACTATTTGACGTTGCTAAAGACTACGGAGAGACGACCGATGTTATCGCTGACTTCCCAGATGTCGCTGCCGAGTTGGGAAAAACCTACGACCGTTGGTGGGACGGCGTCCAATCGTCGCTCGTAAACGAAGATGCAATTGGCCCGTCAGAAAATCCTTTCAAAAACCTTTATTGGGAACAAAGAGGCAATCAACCAGTTGTCACGCCGAAACGTCGCAAGCCAAACGTTTTGTTTTGTTTCGCGGATGACTGGGGGCGATATGCAAGTTGCTTTTCAAAAATCGATGCGAAACCCTCGATCAACTCGGTAGTTAAAACTCCAAACATCGATCGCCTCGCATCCGAGGGCGTGATCTTTAGCAACGCATTTGCCCCTTGTCCCTCTTGTACTCCCTGCCGTAGTTCGTTGATCACGGGCCAATATTTTTGGCGGTCTGGTAAAGCTTCTATTTTGCAAGGAGCGCAGTGGGACGATACGGTTCCAAGTTTCGCGTTATCCATTCGCGACTCAGGTTACGATATCGGCAAATACATCAAAGTCTGGAGCCCCGGGACTCCCGCCGACGCGCCGTTTGGCGGTCAAAAATACGCATTTGACCAGAATGGCAAAGAATTCAATAACTACTCCGAGAGCGTTTTCAAACGAATTGCTGCCGGCGAATCTGTCGACGAAGCGAAATCAAAAGTGATTGCGGGAGCCGAAGCGGACTTCCACAAATTCCTTTCAAGCCGCAAAGAAAATCAACCCTTCTTTTTCTGGTTTGGCCCGACGCTTGTTCACCGCGAATTTGAAGAAGCATCCGGGAATAAGCTTTGGGGTATCGACCCTGAATTACTTAAAGGCAAGCTTCCCTCCTTCTTGGCGGATGTCCCTGAAATACGCCAGGATGTAGCCGACTATCTTGGCGAGATTCAAGCTTGGGATGCGGGTATCGGGATGTTAATTCGAGAACTCGAAGCAATCGGCGAATTAGAAAACACTGTCATTGTATTGAGTGGCGATCACGGCATGCCCGGAGCGCCTCGTGGTAAATGCAACCTTTACGATTTCGGAACGAGAGTCCCTTTAATCGTGCGTGGTCCGGGAATTGAACCGAATCGAGTTATCGACGATTTTGTGAACTTAATGGACTTGGCTCCAACATTTCTCGATCTCGCTGGCTTGAATGCGCCCGAAGTCATGCAAGCCCATAGTTTGACACCGCTTCTCCATTCAAATCAGTCCGGCATGATTGATCCTTCGAGAGACTATGTAATCACGGGACGCGAGCGTCATGTGGCAATCGCGCGCGAAGGCAATTTGCCGTATCCACAACGAGCGTTGCGCACGAAAGACTTTCTCTACATTCACAATTTCAAACCCGAGCGATGGCCAATGGGCGATCCAGCAGATGAAACAGTCAGCGTGACTTTGGATCGAAATCGATTGGTTCACGACACGTTTGTTACTTACGCCGATTTTGATGCCAGCCCGACCAAAGCTTGGCTGATACAGAATCGTGATCAGCCCGAATTCAAAAAGTTTTTTGACTTAGCGTTTGCAAAACGTCCGATGGAAGAACTTTATGATCTTCAAAAGGATCCTGACCAAGTACAAAATGTTGCGGCAGGGCCGGAATACGATACGATGTTGCGTTCACTTAGGACACGACTTCTTACTGAGTTAAGGAAAGCCGGTGACCCACGTCTTC
>JANMNK010000200.1:0-13837 GCA_031373875.1 Pirellulaceae bacterium
GCAGTCAGATCCGCTGGCTCAACATAGACGCGATAGAGTGTTGCACCTGTAATGGCTGCAATCTGTTCGACTCTCGTCTTGTCGCTAGTTGCAATGGAATTTGTCAGCGCCGAATTGTCGGCTCTCGTCCCGCTCAATGCCAACGTCGTATCGTTCAACGTTGCATTCAAGCTCTTGAAAGTCTTCCAATTCCCTTCGGGTGCGAGCCAATGCTGAGTCTTGCCAGCCTGGGCAGCGACATGGAAACCGCGACCGAGACTCTTGCCAAGGAAATCGCGAATGTCGACATAACGAGCATCGATTTCACCTAGTGACAATACGTTTCCAGTCGAATCGCCATCGGTCGCGTTGGAGACGATGTTGATACTCTTCTTCCCGCCGATCATGAACGGTAGGTCGGGAATCTGAAGCGTGTAACGCCCCGGTGCAAGATCCGTGACAGAGAATTTCCCATCGGTAATCGAAACTTCTTTATCGACGGCCGTATTGAAACTGTCCTTGCCGGTCACTTTCACTTTGATACTGTTCAGGGCAACAGCAGAGTTTGCTTTAACTTCGACCGTGCCTTCGATCTTCCGAACTGTAAAATTGATCACTTCGAGTGAAACGTTTCCAGTACTCGTAAGTGCACTGCCATCGCTCAGTGTATAGCTGAACGTGACGGCAGCGTCTTTAAAGCTGTTGCTTGGCGGTGTGTAGATCAAACTCTTCTTGTCAGTCGAAATCGCCACAGTTCCCTTACCCGAAGCAGGTTGAGTCACAGCGGTAACCGTGAGCGTCTCGCCCGTGTCGACGTTGGTATCGTTCGTCAATACATTCACTGTGGCAGTGGCGGTCGACGAATTCACTTTCACAGTGTCGTTGACGGCGGTCGGAGCATCGTTAACGGCGGTCACTGTAAAGGTGGCTGTACCGGTTGCGGTACCGCCTTTGGTTCCCCTGGCGACGTAGGTGACCGTATCCGTTCCACTAAAATTCGCTCTAGGTGTGTAACGCAACTTCGTGCCATCCGTCGAGACCGAAACAGTACCCGATGCAGCCGTTGCGCTGTTGATCGTTAGAGTTTCACCCGTTTCGCCCGGAGTGTCGTTCGACAGAACGTTGAATTCAGCTTGCGCGGCATCTTCGGCAACAGTAAACGAGTCCGCTACGACTATCGGAGATGGTGCGGAAGATTTGACGTTCACCGTTACCGTAGCTGTTGCAGTCGCTCCGCCGTCATCTCGAAGCGTGTACGAGAAGGTTTCAGCGCCTGTGAAACCTGCTCGCGGAGTGTAGAGAACGTGAGTCCCGTTTGGACCGATCGTGACGGAACCGCCTTGGGAAGGTGTACCCACCGCTGAAACCGACAGGGTTTCTCCACTGTCTGGTCCATCGTTATCGTTTTGGAGAACGTTGATCAAGTTACTCGACGACCCCGAAACGATATCCGCCGTATCGTTCGTTCCGACCGGGGCATCATTCACAGGCTGAACTTGAACGGTTACCGTCGCAGTCAGTTCTGCACCCGATTGATTCTTGACGATATAGGTAAAAGTCTCGGATCCATTGAAATTGCCGAGCGGCGAGTATTTTAGCGTCTTGCTATCCGACGCGATGGTTAAAGTACCACCAGCCGAAGTTGTACCAACGGACTTGATCGACAAGACGGCACCCGAGCCACTGTTGACGAGGTCGTTGCTTAGCACATCCAGCGTGTTGTTCGTGCTGTCTTCGTTGAAATTGAAGGTGTCATTCGCTGCAGTGAAGTCGATACCTACTGCGAGCGAAGCGTTTCCAAAGGTTACGCGACTCAAGTCAACGGGCTCATCGTTGCCGTTTCCAAAAACGAGGATTTCGGTTCCGTCTCCATCAGCGGACTCCGCCGTGAATGTCGCGGTACCGACGCCCTTGGCTTTGAATCGAACTTCCGCGACCACCTTCGGATCAGCACCGGTAGGATTGAAACTACCAGTGAAACCGCCAAGCTCGTTGATGATGCCGGCCGTTCCGGTCAAGACAGCATTGCTTGAAGTTCCGTTGGTGAAAATCGTTCCGTGACTGATCGTACTGACTGGATCTAGTTCGATTAGGCCGGTGTTATAGAGCATGTCCAGGTAAACGGCGAACAAGCCTTGGGCGGCGTTGCCTTCACGTAGGTCTTTACCGATCACTTGCACTTTGAAGGAAGTATTCAAAGGAATGGACGTGATCGGATTGTTGTTCAAATCGACGATCTTTAGTTCGATTCCGACAAGCGGAGCTTCGGCTACTGTAAGCGCAAAATTCTGGTTACGGATGTTACCAGCAACGTCGGTCAACTTGACGGTAAAGTTTTGAGCGCCAACTTGTGCCGCCGTCGGAGTCCATGCCAAGACACCTGTTGCGGCGTTGATGGTCATTCCTGCAGGTGCACCAGTCAGGGCATAAACCAAACCTGCCGAGCCCTCTTCCGCATGGGAAAGATTGACCGAAAGTGGTTGTGCAGCGGGAATTGTCGCTGGAATTCCGGTGTTTGTTAGCTCGACGGGTTGTGTGTTATCGAATATCAAAGTCAACGCAGGCGTTGCACTGCTTGTTTGAGAACCAATCGTCTGTGTTGCGACAACTTGGTAAGTCCCCGCGCCCAACGCAGCGATATTGCTGGTTGTTATCGTCGTGGTCGTCCCAGAGGCAATGGCTGTGCCAACGACAGTATTGTTGATTTTAAGATCAACCGTGGCTCCGGATGTGGTACCAGCGATTTCGAATGTCATCGAGCCGGCATTGGTGATGTTGTCGCTATCGCTCGAGCCTGTATCGGACGCTGCAACCAAATTTACCGATGTAGGACCGCTTGGCCCAACAGTCACCGTAACCAATTGCGTATCGAATGGATCAGGATCGGACGCACCCGTTGGCGCGGTTGGCGATTTTACTCGTACGCGAACATCAAACGAGCCGGTAAATCCTGCGGGAGGCGTGACGGTAACCAATCCTGTGGTCGAGTTCGTGTTCAGCGTGTAGTTCACGCTTCCAACCTTTTGGGCATCGAAGGTAACTGCGTCGCCTTCGACGTCGGTTGCGGACAATTGAATGTTTACTGGTGTACCAACACTGGTGGTAACGTCCGCAACTGGATTGAGGAACGGGTAACTATTCACGGTGTCTGGAGCGACCGTGACGTTAAAGGTTTTCTGGATCGTATTGCCTTCGGTATCCGCGATACTCACAGTGATCAGTGCCGATCCCGCCGTGACGCCTTTCAGGCGAAGTAGTCCGTTTTCTGCGTCGCTAAAAACCGAAGCTGACTTGATGATGACTTCGTTCGTAGGTCTGCCAACACTTGGCGAGTTCACGGACGTATTAGAGATGGCATCTCGTACAATTTCGCCTTCCACCAACTGGCCGAAGACGGAGTGGTTGAAGTCGAGGGATCGCTGTGGACCTTCGGTAATGAAGAATTGCGAATCGTTTGTATCATCGCCTGCTTTTGCGTAAGACAAAATGCCGGTTCGGTTATGTTGAAGATTGACGTTGAATTGATCGTCAAAATCACCCAATGTCGAACCGCCCGACCCTGTGCCGGTCGGATCGCCAGCTTGGATAACAAAGTTATTTAGCACGCGATGGAAAATAATTTTGTTGGAAACGGTTTGATTGTAGAAACCGGTATTTACCAATTCCGCGATGCGGTTTGCTGGACGGGCTGCTTCGGAATCAAACAGTTCGAAGACCATGTCGCCAAAGCCTTCGGTGGCTAGTTTCAAACTGCGATTGCCTTGCAAAACTTCCGCTGTCACAACGGACGTGTTGTTGCTGGTGACCGTGATCGTCAAAGGGTTGCCGTTGGGATCGTATGCATCCACCGGGATATGTAATGGCGAGCCAATCAATACGGTTTGATTGGCAATGTCGAGTGCGGAAGGCGTGCTGCTTTGCGGGATTGCGATGCCAGATTTAGTAGAAAGAGTAGCCAGCGTTTGGACGCCTTCGAGCCTGCTTCCATCTTGAAATTCCCACGTTGGGTAGTTCTCGATACCTTCGGCGATACCAGTGGCATTACGGGTTCGGTCTGGATTGGTTACTTCGACGAATGGCAAGAAAGTATAGCCGTCTGCAAACAATTGCTTTTGCTCATTGCAATTGGGACACCAAGCAGCGCCAAAGAACTGAACGCCTGCGTCGCGAAGCGCTTTCGCAAACCCAACCAAATCGTTCTGAGCTTCGCCTTCGCCCTGGAGACTAGAACTCGACAGGGCGGTCGACGACGGTTCATCGCGATCCGAATCGGTAAAATTCGAAGCGACAAACAAGTCATTTGCCATCAGTTGGCGATCTTCGAGTTTCTCGACACGAAATGGCCGACGGGTAAAAACAGCGTTCTCATTCAGATTTTTGCGAAAGAATCGCTGTGCAAGGGTGCGCAAGATACTGCGACGGGAACGGGACATATGTCTATTCCTATGGAGCCAACTACGGTTTAAAACGACTAATTAAACAGGCCGAAAACTGACCCATCTGTTTCGATAGATCAATGATTGCTCGCATCCATGCGTTGCCCAAATAAAAAATGGGCTTATCTCTTTTCTCGGATGTGCAAGAGATACTTATCCAGTACATTTGGCATAAAAGGTACAACCTGCCCAATTGTGCAGGTCGAGCGCCAAGCACGGATATTATATTTCCACTACCGTGTCATACGTTGGATAAATTCCAGGAAGTAAAGTTCCTTCGGCAGGCCGCAGGTCAGAACGATTCATCCAGAAGATCGCCCTCGGAAATCATACGAAATCCTTTGCGAGCCAACGTGTCCATCGCGTTTTCTGTGTTGTCGACCATGATTGCAACGGCAGGGGCACCGTGTGGCCGGGACATAAGCGGATAAGCTTGGATAATGTTAATTTCTGCTTGGAGAAGGGCCGTACAAATCTGCAGAAGGGGTTGGCCTCCCTCTGGTAATTCGACGCCAATCAGATCGCTTTCGATGATAGCTAGCCCGGCCCGTTCCAGAATTTCTCGCCCCCGTTCTGGGTGACTAAGCAAAAACCGGACGAAAGCACATTCTGCGGAATCGGTAATCGACAAGGCGACAATTCGGATGCCAGTGCCTTCGAACCGCCGGACAACCTCCAGAAGCTGGCCAACCCGGTTTTCCAAGAAGACAGTAAATTGACGGATGGTGGGGTAGTTTCGCCCACGCATGGTCTCAAAGGAAGTTGAAGCCCCATCGCCATGGCTCATGTGTGTAGCTTTCGTCGGAAATTGAGCAAACGGATCAAAACTGTCTTCTACTAGAATATGTGTCGTTTATTCTCGACGCAACAGTTTCCGAACTTTTCCGCTATCTTTTGAAAATGCCAAAACTTTGCCAAACTCATCAAATTCTGTGCTAGCGGCCCGTAATGGCAATTCTTGCTCACAGACTTCCTATCAAAATGTTCCCATAGAATCACAACCATGTGGCAGCACCAATTAGAAATCCGCGTCCGTTACCATGAAACCGATGGACAAGGACGCGTCCATCACGCGCAATACCTCAATTTTTTCGAGCGGGGGCGGGTGGAAATGATGCGAGACAACGGTCATTCGTATCGAGAATTAGAGGAGAGCGGTTTGCTCTTGGTGGTGACAAAATTTGAAGTTGAATACATCCTGCCCGCCGCTTTTGATGATCTTCTGATTTGCATAACGCGCGTCGAACGCGCGCGGGGCGCTCGCATCGACCACACCTACGAGCTTTGGCGAGACCGCGACCTTCTTGTGAAAGCACGCAGCGAAATAGCGTGCATCGACCGAAATGGAGTGGTCAAACGTTTACCCCACTATCTGCAGGGAGAACGAACTCCCAGGTCGTCGAAGACTATTTGAATCAAGGTGAATCAAGAAAAATTTTGAAGCGAAAGTATTTTCGATTCACGTCTCTTGTGGCATCGGTTACTTCAACTGCTGAGCGACTTCTTCCGCGCGTTTCAGGACACGCATGATGTTGCCGGACATGATTTTGTGGATGTCCTCGCCTGAATGACCGCGGCGCAGCAACAGCTCGGTAAGCACGGGGTATTTGGAGACATCTTCGATCCCCACGGGAGCCATTGAGATTCCGTCAAAATCGGACCCCAAGCCAACGTGATCGATTCCCGCTGTCTTGATGATGTGTTCAATGTGATCCACGATGATTGAGACATCACCTGCGGGATAGGGATTACTGGCTTGCCATTTGCGATATTCCTTATTGAGGGATTCTTTGTCGTCGCCAAATTTTTTGACCAAGTCACGTCGAACTTCGAACATTTGCGACATGATCTTGGCCGATTCGGGAACCACAAAGCCAGAAAAGAAATTCACCATCACCACGCCGCCGTTCTTGGGCAACTCGCTAAGAACATCATCGGGCACATTGCGAGGGTGATCCGCGACTCCACGAGCCGACGAATGAGAAAAAATCACGGGGGCTTTTGTGACGCGAAGCGCGTCATGCATGGTTGCTGGAGAAACATGGGAAATATCGACGAGCATGCCGAGGCGATTCATTTCCGAGACAACTTGCTCGCCAAACTCAGAGAGCCCATCGTTGCGAGGTGTGTCGGTGGCCGAGTCAGCCCAATCGAGCGTTTCGCTGTGCGTCAGAGTCATGTACATCGCGCCCATTGCGTGCAACTCGCGAAGCTTCTGGATCGAGTTTTCGATGGAATGACCACCTTCCATGCCAATCAGAGACGCGATCTTGCCTGCGGCGCGGATGCGTTCGATATCATTCGCTGTGGTGGCCAATTCGAATACGTCGGGATAACGATGAACCATTTCCTTGACGATATTGATTTGCTCAACCGTGATTTGGAATGCATTGCCCGTACGGATCGTGTCGACCGGTACAAAAACCGACCAAAACTGAGCGCCTACGTTTCCTTGGCCAAGTCGATCGATGTCAGTATGAAATTCCGGCTGAGGTTTTCGAATATCAATATCGTCAAATCGCTTGGGACTTTTTTCACGCACGGCCCAGGGCAAATCGTTGTGACCATCAAATACAAAACCGGAACGATGGATCGCTTGAGCTTCGGGAGAAATGATAATTGCTGTCGATTTTTTCTGGCTGTCATCGTCGCCCAACGTACTACGCGTTACGATCGCTGTCAAAGCGAGCAAGAGACTAACCATGCAAAACAACTTGCGCGACATTAAATGACTATTCATGACGTACGGTCTCATCGTGTGTTCAATTTAAAAGTGTTTTACGGCCCGGCAGCGAAGATCAGGAGCAACCCGCATTCGCTTTTCAAAAGACAAAAGCAACGCTCATTGCGGGTCACTTTCGCCGTGCGATTATAGCCGATTAATCAAAGTACCGGATATTGGTGGAACAAGGGGTCGAAATCTGATACTCTTAGACACGAATGTGTTCGGCTTTTCAGATCGATGAGACGGCAACGATTCCTATTCATGGAAAATGAACTGTGCAAGCGTCCAGGGTTACAATCGCATTTTTGTTACTATTCACAACGGCTGTAGCGTTGCTTGTTTCCTTGACTATTCGAGGAATGAACGGTTCAAATTGGAGCATTATTTTTGCGACGATTTTACAGATTGTCTTTATCAACTTTGGATTATTTGGAATTCTATTCATCGTTCTCTACCCTCTCGGAAAATTGAATCAGTTCTTGGACAAGCAGACGGAGACCGTGCAAAGCCCGTTTGCCGTCGATCGTTTACCAGACCGTCAAGTGGAAATTCCTGTTGATTCCGAGATCGCCCATTAACTCCTCGATCCGTTCTTTCAAAATTGATCATTTCAAGCTTCACTTCTTCATTCTGTTCCTGGATTTTGTTCTTCGTATGAAACCCATCACAAACAGAAAATGCCGAATCGCTTTCGCATTCCCATTGGTGATCTGGGTACTACTATCTACTGTCCAGGGTCAAACGTGGCGTCTCAATCAACAAGGGGATGGCGTTCACGAAATCGTGATCGGAAATCCTACACTTGGCCGAACTGATGGTTTGTTGCTGCGTGTATTCCCTCCAGCGATTGGGGGTCCGGGAACATACGGATGGACCGTTCAAGTTTATCGAGCGGATGGCAAGTCCTTTCCTGCAGACCAGGAGTTGCGACTCGATTTAATCCAAACGGCAAATATGCAATCGCCCGACGTTAGTTCATCCACCAAAATTAAGTTGCTTCAAGGTTCCTCGTATGCCGAAGTAAAATTTCTTTGCCCCACTTGGCGACAGTATGCTTATTGGAAAATCTCTGTTTTCCGCGATGGTCGTGAATTGACCGGGTTTGGCAACGTCGGATATCAATGGTCAGCTTCGAGTTCTTACGCAGACTCAATTATGCAGAATCTGATCGTACTCGAGGACGACAGTGCATACGCTCGATATCTGTCCGAGTTTCCAGGCCAACTAGCAGCGGAATTTCGATTAATTAGTACGCTGCGGCAGTGGTCCCTGCCGGTCACCGCATGGAATCGACTTAATTCAAACAATGCAAATGCCACCTCCCACTCATCCGAAATCGCGCTAGCGAGTCGATTGCCAGAAAACTGGCTTGAGTACACGCATTGCCGCTGGATATGGATTCAAAGCAAATCCCTCGGACGATTGAATGCCGCCCAAGTCGAGGCGATTCGTCAATTCGTTGCCGGAGGCGGAGTTGTCGTTGTTACTCAGCACGATTTGAACGATCTATTCTCGTTGCAGAAGTTCTTTGCATCTCGTGACCCTCTGGCTTTCGCTCAGCGGTTCGACGTGCAAAACGCTTCCTTTGGTGCGACGACGCTGTGGGAAAAATGGTTGAAAGTCGACGACCGCGCTTTTGTTATTGGTGGAATAACAACGGGGCTTGCACAGCAACAGCCCACTGACGTGATTAACTCCGCTGACTTTAATGTGGAGAATGCCATCGACCATCCCATTCGATTTGTCCAAGGCCTCGGACGCTCCGTAGGAATGGCAATACTGGATCGGCAACTCTTCGATTTCCAAAAAATTGCCGAAGCAAATCGTTGGCGAAAGTCGACAGACCCGTCTTGGACGAGCCAATTTGCAAAGAAGAGCGAACGGGGCACGAAATATATGGAGGCCTCTTATGGCATGGGAATGATCGTCGCCACGGATATAGGACGACTAGCCACCATTCCATCATCGGTTGTCGCAAACATTGAGGCCCGCACGAGTTCCCGCACTACTTGGAGCGTTCATGGCACTGATGAAAACATGGGAAGCGGGGACAACTACTGGAACTGGATGATACCAGAGGTCGGAAAGCCACCCGTATGGACTTTCATGTTTTTCATCGTCCTTTTCGCTGCTGTCATTGGCCCGCTGCTGATGTGGTACACATACCGGTCGCATCGACAAACATGGTTGCTGATTCTCTTCCCCATCATTGCGACTGCCGTTACATCGATGTTATTTCTGTTCGCGATCCTGCATGATGGTTTCGAAACGATATCACGCATTCGGTCGTTTACTTGGTATGACGCGTCGAATGACACAGGCTTCAGTTGGTCGCGACAATCGTACTTTAGCGGTTCGCCGCCACGCGAAGGAATGCAAATTGGTCCCAAAACTGAAGTCGTCCCTTTTCGCATCACGACGAACGGCTACAGCTATGAGTCGTTTCGAGCTATGCACTCTTGGTCCGACACCGGCCAAAGATACCAAAACTTGTTGGGCTCTCGCGAACAACGCCAATTCTTGCTTCGCCATCCGGTCAAGGATATCAAGCTATTCGCGGTAGACTCAAACACCGATGAATCTGGCGCTCCCAAAATCACGAATACGTCCAAGGATGATTGGATAGCCACCGTCTTTGTTGACCGGTTGGGTAAGGTCTGGTTGTCAGAAAACGTCCCGACTTTACAAGCAGTCAGTTTTGCTGCGGTCGACAAGAAAACTGCTACGGCCCAGCTTACGTTGCTCAACCGGAACTCTGGTTTGGAAATGCCCGCAGGTTTCATTCAAGGGCAGCAGATTTCCATCTTTAGCTGGATGTACAATCGCTATGGGGGACGATGGTCGACGGGCATTGAACCACTCATGGAGACGGAGATCGCCAAACGCATGACGAATCAAAATGAGCTCATCCCAGGTTCGTTTATCCTCCTCATGGAATCGGCGCCCCACATTGAACGCCCGATGAAAGTAGACAAATCGAGCCAAGGATATCATGTAGTGGGGGGCGTATGGTAACGAATCCACCATCGATGTCCCCTATGATTGAACTCCGGCGTCTACATCGATTTTTCGGTGCGACTCGCGCCGTCAATGACATCTCATTCGAGGTCTTTCGCGGTCAAGTTTTCGGATTTATCGGTCCCAACGGTGCCGGCAAAACCACCAGCATGCGAATCCTCGCCACCCTGGAGCTTCCCAGTTATGGCGATGCGCTGATCGATGGCTTGAGCGTTGTGAATGATCCCGATTTAGTCCGAACACGGATGGGGTTCATGCCCGATGGTTTCGGAACTTATGCAAACGTCAATTGCGTTGAATACTTAGATTTCTTTGCACGATCCTATGGCTTGGCGGGCAGCGATCGGACCCGCGCATTACGTCATGTTCTCGATTTTACGGGTCTCGAAAAAATCGCTTCAAAACCGATCCGGGGGCTTTCCAAAGGGATGCGGCAACGACTGTGTCTCGGTCGCGCCATGATTCATGACCCAGCGGTTTTAATACTAGATGAACCCGCCAACGGACTTGACCCTCGTGCACGCATTGAACTGAGACGCATGATTAGACAGTTGGCCGAGGACGGCAAGACCATTCTCGTTTCATCTCACATTTTGACCGAACTTGCCGAAATGTGCGATCAAGTTGGCATCATCGAACGTGGGCAATTGCTGGCTGTGGGGAGAGTCGACGAAATTCAAAAAGACATGCGCAAGCATACGCACGTCGAAGTTTCGTTGCTTGACAATTGTTTAGCCTTGAGCCTCTGGCTTCGAGACCAACCCAATGTTTCCCACGTCCAGTTCAATGGGACGCAATGCGAATTCCGATTTGATGGAAATCCCCAAGGGCAAGCGGAATTGCTAAGAGCGATCATCGAAGCGGGCTACCCGTTGCTCACATTTTCCGCCAAACAACAGTCTCTCGAAGACATTTTTATGCAGATCACCACAGGTGCTATCCAATGAGCGAGTTGGTGGACGATCCATTACAAAAGAATCATCAAGCCGCTATCGAAGCGATCCTAGCAGGTAAAGGCAAATATGACTCGTTGCTGCTGAAGTGGAGCGATTGGCTGAACCCAATTCTCGTAAAAGAAACTCGCCAAGCCCTCAAAAGCCGTCAGTTCACGTGGACTTTTGGATTGCTGTTGCTTGCCGTAATCGCTTGGACAGTCGCTGGTATATCTCTTATGATTCCCGGTATCTACTACATGGCTTCGGGGGGGGCTTTGCTAAGCGGTTATTTCCTCATCCTGCTCGTTCCGGTAGGAATCGTGGTCCCCTTTACAGCTTTCCGTTCCATGGCCGCCGAACTAGAAGACGGCACATTCGAGATCCTCAGCATCTCTTCGCTCAAACCACGACAGATCGTAGTCGGGAAATTAACGGTCGCTATGTTGCAAGCGACAATCTATTTTTCGGCACTCGCACCTTGCATTGCGTTGACATACTTACTGAGAGGGCTCCCGATACAAATTATTGTTTTAGTGCTGGTGGGAACGGCAATCTTGTCCGTGCTACTTTCGACCTTGGCGATCTTGTTTGCCTCACTCGGCAGAAACAAGACTGGTCAAGTTGGACTACTCCTCATGTTGATGACCGTCGTCTTTCCAAGCAATTTTTCCTGGGCAAGCTTGATCTTGAGTTTTATCAGTGAAGGCGTTCAGCCCGAAGGTTGGGAACAATGGCTGGCGATGTTTGTATTCGCAGGATTCTGTCTCTCCTACGTTTGGCTAGGCATCCAAGCGGCGGGGGCAAGAATTGGGTTTGCAGCGGACAATCATTCAACCGGGATTCGTTGGATCCTCCTGTTGCAACATTTTGCGATTATCTGCGTTTTTACAACCGCCCAAATTATGTACGGACTAGAAGAGGAAGCATGGATCGCGCTGCTTTCTATTCTTGGGTTTCATTGGGGCATCGCGGGTGCCATGATGATTGGAGAGCAGGGGATATTTTCTCCTCGAGCGCGTCGCACGCTGCCGCGAACGCTAGAAGGCCGAGTCTTTTTGACTTGGTTGAACCCAGGCTCCGGAACAGGGTACGTGTTCTGCGTCCTGTGTTATCTTTCCGCCGCAATCTATGTTTTGATCGTCACTTCCATCAAATGGAAATTGAATGCTCCACTGCGATACCCTCTGTATGAGTTTGCTTTCCTCTGCGTGGCTTACTTAACGTTTTATCTCGGGGTGACTCGTTTGTTGATGCTCGTCGTTGGAAAATTTCTTACATCGCGAATGGTTGGCAGCGTTGCGCTTACCCTTGTATTAATTCTATTCGGTGCCATGTTGCCGATGTTTTACTCGTATTGGCAAAACAATTTCCGGATGGCTGTCTACGAATTTTATCTTTTTCCAAATATGTTTTGGACGCTTTCTTATATCGACGATTCGTTAAAGACGGGGGCTCTGTATTGGTTAGGGCTTTCCGCAGTGATAGTTTTTCAAACTAACCTTCTATTTCTTACGCGTGATGTTATGCTGGTTCGCGTTGAGGCTCCCCCTCGTGGTCGCCAAGAACGCAATGAGAAGATGACGGAAGCCGAGACGCCCGTCGATCCACTTGCGATTTGAGACCATTGTCAAAAACATACTGGGTTTGATGGTGACCAGACTGGACTCCATCGCTCAATGCACGTAGATTTCCAGTGGACGGATCGACTCGCCTGCACGTATTATTCTTGGCATTGATTTTGATGGAGACGATTGAATGAACCAGCCCCAGCCAGATCCCAACGAAGGATCGCCCGCAGTACGTGCCCGAGTGCCCGAATCCGTAGGCCGCGGTGTATTCAGCACCGGCGTTATCGTGATGACGGGGAATACGGAGTTCATTCTCGACTTCGTCCAAAATTTGGGCCGCCCTCACCAGATCGTTGCACGAATCGTGATGCCGCATTTAGTACTGCCACAATTTGTTGAAGCTTTGGCAACCAACATCGAACTGTATCGTCAACGCTATGGAACCTTGCCTGCCGCCCCACCTTCGTCAGTGATGATCAGCAGCAGTCCAACGGCACCTGCCATGCCACCCCCACAACCCAACGCTGGCCAATCTCTTAACGCCAGCGACCCCAACGCTTCTCCACCGCATCCGCAACCCCAACCTCCACAGCAACCAAATGTTCGCCGACCGACGGCTCAAGAAGTCTATGACGATCTCAAACTTCGGGACGAGTTGCTCAGCGGCAGCTATGCAAACGCCGTCATGATTGGCCACGGCCCGCATGAGTTTTCGTTTGACTTCATCACGAACTTTTTCCCACAATCGGCTGTTAGCAGTCGCGTGTTTTTGTCCTCTGGCCAGATTATGCGTTTACTGGATTCGTTGAAGACAGCTTGGGAGCAGACACGTCCTCGGCTGAATCCTGGTTGGCAAAATCCTCAACAGCGCCCCCCCGAAACGCCACCCATGTCGCCCGAAGGTGGCCATAGCGACTTCCCCCCAAGCCATCCAACAGATGGTGGAGAACCGTGAGCGATGGAATTGATTCTTGCCAGCCAGTCGCCGCGCCGCAAAGAACTACTTGACAAAGCTGGCTTTGCGTTTCGTGTTGTGGAACCGGATCCAAACGCGGAATGTGGAATATGCTCACGCGAAACTCCACCGGAAATGGTTGCTCGCCTCGCTTTTCAAAAAGCGCAAAATGTCGTCGGAAAGGTCGGGACGGGACTCGTCCTCGCATGCGATACGGTTGC
>JANMNK010000229.1:0-2784 GCA_031373875.1 Pirellulaceae bacterium
AGCGCCGCCATGATCACAATCAGTAACTTACACCTGATGCTGCGCCGGCTAGCGCCAGTCGAACGCCCTCGATTCAACTACGCCATCGCAGCTTGAAATCCCATGGAAAATAAACCTACAGTTTTCGGATAGCCTCTTAGTTTTCGGGTTGGAATTGTAGCGGGGCGGAGCGAGCCGCCCGGTAATTCGCGGAACCGTAGGGCTCGCGCCCTTACGCTTAGAATCCTAATTCTTAGCTGTCACACAGCACTAGGGACTCGCACATTAAAAACCACCGACGGAATATCGGTCCAGGCGACGAATTGGACAGGTGCGTCGTTAGCAACCAAAAAACGAGTGCGATTCCCGCGAAAATTCACATGAATTTCTCAATATGCCGCAGAATTGAGCAAAAACAGAATCTTGATTAGCTACCTTGGATTAAACGTGATTGCGTTCTTTGGCAATCCGATTGCTGCTGGGTAAAATTGAGCACGAGCATCAATTTTTTAAGAACACATTTTGAGCTGGTCTTGGATGTTGGATCGATGAACTTAACTCGCAAAATTACGATCGCGGCTGTGGCAATATTAGGGTTTTCCCAAGATCGCGCCACAGGCACGCAGCAAGACGCTATTCAATTTAATCGAGACGTTCGGCCAATCCTATCGGCCGCTTGTTTTCGATGTCATGGAGTCGATGCGGGCAAACGCGAAGCGGACTTGAGATTGGACAAAGAAGAGTCTGCCAAAAAAGTGGGAGACTCGGGCCGACCTGCCGTGAATTCGGGAGATTTAGACTCAAGTGAGTTGTGGGTGCGCATCAACTCCACGGATCCTGACGCTGTCATGCCGCCACCGACAGCGAACCGCCAATTGACACAGGTCGAAAAGGACATCGTGGCTAAATGGATCTCGCAAGGTGGACAGTATCAACAACACTGGGCGTTTGAATCGATTCAAGATCCCCCGATACCGGAATCCGTCGCTCAAGATGCCGCTTGGCAAAATTCGCCAATCGATCGATTCCTGCTAGCGACGATGGCGCGACAAGGACTGAAGCCACAAAAGCAAGCGGACCGCAATACACTTATTCGCCGCGTCTCATTTACGCTGACAGGCCTGCCGCCGACACTTGAGGAAGTCGCACGTTTCGAAACAGACGATAGCCCGAATGCTTACGAGTCGATGGTAGACCGGTACCTGAATTCGACGGCTTTCGGGGAAGAGATGGCTCGCCATTGGTTGGACGTTGCCCGATATGGCGACACACACGGATTGCACTTAGATAACGACCGCGAAATGTGGGCTTATCGCGATTGGGTAGTTTCTTCCTTTAACCGCAATTTGCCTTTCGACCAGTTCACGATCGAACAGTTAGCGGGCGATCTTCTACCAAACGCCACGACAGAACAGCTTGTGGCAACGGGCTTCAATCGATGCAATGTGACGACTAGCGAAGGCGGCGCAATCGACGACGAGTTCCTATTCCGATATGCCGTTGATCGCACCAGCACAACAGTGCAAACGTGGCTTGGTCTTACGGGCGGCTGTGCCGTTTGTCATGACCACAAATACGATCCACTGAGCACCAACGAGTTCTACTCGCTCTACTCATTCTTCTACAGCAACGCCGATCCAGCAATGGATGGCAATACAAACACGACCGCACCCTTTATTCGCTTGCCCACCGGCTCGCAAGCCGAACAGCAAGCCAATCTGCGTCGCATGCTCGATACAACTCGCCAAGCCCTTTTGCAATCGGCGAGCCAACATGTGGAAAACTTAGCAGCATCGGGTGGCTTGGATTCTGTCAAACTTGATAGCTCGGGTTTTGTCGATGTGTGGTTGGATGATGAATTTCCTCAAGCCGCATCGCTTCGCAATACCTCGCGCAACGCGGCAACTTGGACTAGCCCTAATGAAACAGATGTACCTGTTGGGCGGCGAGCGTTGAAGCAGGTGTTTGGCGATCGATATGAACAAGTGATAGGATTGGGTTCCAATCCCCGCATCATACCGAACGATCCGCGTTTAACTTTTTGGGTCAAGCTGGACCAATACGAACCGAGCGAATCGGTGTATATCGAAGTAAAAACCGACAAGGGGACGCGCCGCTGGACTTGGGCAGATTCACCTGGGGCGGCGTCTCGAGCGGGTTCCAATCCTGCATCGATTCGCGGTGGAAGACCGGAACCCGGTCGCTGGCACCGTATGCAATTGGACGCTGCCAGTTTGGAATTTGCTCCGGGCGCAGAGGTGCAAGAGATCAAACTCGGGCACTTTGGCGGAATAAGTTATTGGGACGGTTTACAAATGGAAGGATCGAACGCAGCAGCGGCCGATGCGCGATATGACATGGATGCTTGGTGGCGATCGCGAAAGGACAAAGATACTGCTTTCGCCGACGGTGAAATGGTAAAGATATTGCGTGCAGGGCCAGATGCCGAAGGGGCGGCTCAATCTCGAGCTGAAGTCGCAAAGTTCTACTTTGCATTCGTCGCACCCCAGATTCCAATCGAGCTGACTCAACGCAGAGCAGATTGGAATGCTGCCCGCGTGGCACTGGTGTGCGTCGAGGAGGAAATTCCTGGCACGTTTGTTTTTAAAGACCGCTCGGAACCAAGGCAAGCTTATGTTATGAAGCGGGGACAATACGATCAAAAAGGAGATGCGGTCCAACCCGCAACACCGGCCTTCCTTCCCAAGCTGACCACCGCGCCCGATACTCCGCGTCCAACTCGCTTGGACTTAGCCAAATGGCTATTGAGTCCCGATAACCCATTGACGTCACGCGTCACAGTCA
>JANMNK010000263.1:0-5048 GCA_031373875.1 Pirellulaceae bacterium
GTTCGCAGGATCTCCGACGATCAAATCATCGATACCATCGCTGGTTCGATTTCCGCCGAGGTCCGTCGGCCCGCCACCAATGTCTCCAATACTGGAGAGAACTTGGAAATCATTTCCAGGCAAGAATCCGACCAAACGAACTGACGAGTCCTCTATCAAATCCAATTGACCTTGCCAAGCATTCTCTTGCCCGTCTGCAAAACCCAATTGCACCGCCATCGGACTTGCCGAATCAGGCAAATTCAACAACATCGACTTGCCCGACTTGAGTACGAAGCGCAACTCATTTCCAACACTCGAGTCGATGGCAATCCGGCTTGCGAGCGAACCGATGTCGACTCCCGTCAAACGATCCAACATGCGCGTACTATCCAATGCGCTTTGCAGGTCGCTGATCAAATCCGCAACAGTTGAATTATTTGCGAATACGGAGCTTGCAATGGCTACTTCGGCAGGCAATGTTCCATCCAGTGTAAATGCAAAACTGACTCCGCCCGACAGACGACCGTTTACAGGCGCGGGAATAGCACCTTCGATCGCAAATGCGTCGCTGCGGCCTGGAATCACGAACACTCCACCAGCCGGATAGGTCCCAGTAAGCGTAGGAGCAACGCCACCGGCGATATCCGATATGCCATCGCCGTTGAAATCGCCGTAAACGATTTTGCTGAAAAACGGCCCTTGACCTCCAGGCAAATTTGCAGGGAGCAACAAGTTCAGGGATCGTTGTCCAATCGACTGCGAATCCCCGAAAGTAATGACCGCAGTAGCAGTTGGCAAAGCGTCGTTTGTGGAGCTGATGAAATCGTCGTATCCGTCGCCATCGATATCGCCAAGCGGAATAACGGCAAGCCGATCATCGGGTACTGGAGGCTCGACTTCATCGGCATTCCTCGTGTCCACGTACGTCGTTCCCGTATATGCATTCTGCAAGAGCGCCAAACGATTCAGACCAAGCGTGCCGGGAGCCACAACCGATGACTGCCCGTCGGCAAATCCAAATGTGTTGGCAGCCGTATTCATATTGCTGATCGTCAAGGTCTCACCATTGCGAGACCAGAACAAAATGGTTCGACCCAACGCGACAGCGCGAACGTCATCTTTCAAGCTGGAGGTGGCGAGTACCGCGTTGATGTCCGAGATCAAATCGTTGATTGTCACGTTCGTGTTTGGCAAAGACGAGTCATTTCGAACCGTCAATCCAATGGGTGCGGCGGTGCCGAGTTTAAGCTGGAATGTAGCTTGTCCTGTCAATTGCGGATTGAAAGCCGGCGCAAGAGTCGCTCCTTGAAGAATCGTTTCCAAACGTTCTTTGCGGAATGTGATCTGGTAATTGCCAATCGCCTCGGGAACTTCGTCAGTAACTTGGCCCGTTGTAAATCCGAGAACAGCCATATCGCCGTTGGCACTTGATAACTGAATCGGCAAACCTTCCAAAGACCAAAGTCCGATTCGGTTGTCGCCCAATTTTGCGGCACGGATCTTATTCGCCAAAGCAGTCGCGTTGATGGCGTTGTTCAAATCGATAACAACGTCGCTAAGCCCCGTGTTGTCATTGCCACCATTGGCAGGAACCGAAGCGCTAATAGGGGCTTCACCGTCGATGGAAATACTAAAGCTGGGTTCACCGCGATAATCGATGTTGCTTAGAATTCCACCCAACATCGCAAACTTGTTCGGATTAGGAACGTGGATCATGTAGTAATCTGGGACGCCAGCGAATTGCTCGACCGGAACGATCGATACGCCGCCTGGACTTGGATCGATGTCTTCGCCTGCGTACAAGAACAGTTTACGGAACTCCATGCGCGACAAGATGCCGGGCAATGCCGTCTCACCGCCTACGCTTGCACGCGGATCGGTGAATTGAAGATCCAACATATCCGAGGTCAGCAATCCACTCTGCACCGTACCAAAACGATTGAGCGCAGTCGGTGAACGAATGATAAACCAGTCGTCCGCATCTCCGAAGTGCAGGCTCAACGACTCCGAAATAACATTTCGCGAAGGAGTCGCCAGTAGTGGACTCAGATCCAGTTTTAAATCGGAAGCGTGATCCAACGTGTCGTTGAAATCCCCTGTCGCGGCTGCCGATATTTCAAACAGATCGGGCGCAATAGCATCGGGACCGCCTGCAATCCAATCGCGACCGCTTCCGCCGTCAACTTGGTCATTCCCACCCCCGCCAACAATAACGTCCGACCCATCGCCGCCTTGAATGTTTTCGTTGCCCGCTCCACCGAATATTCGGTCAGCACCCGCTCCTCCGAGAATGACAAGATCCGAGAGCGACGCGCGCTGTGGACGATCTTCTGGATCGATTCCCCATTCGCTGCCGTTGATCAAGAACTCAGGATCGGCATGAATCTCATCGTCCCCAGCACGTGTATCGATAACGTGCGACTCCATGTTATATGGTTGGAAGAACGCTTGCGTGTAAATGTAGTCGCCCTGCAGGTTTCGCGCAAACTGTTGATTTTGGAAATCCCAAATCCTGCTTGCATATTCGTACCGGTGAAGCAACGTGTTGTAGCGAACAGCGACGAAGTCAGGCACCGACTGACCGCGTGAATCCAAATTGCCACCCAAGAATACAACTTGGTCTTGGCCTTCTTGACCGTCAAAACGATCGCTAAAAGTCGGTAGGAAAGTTTCTTGATCTGCTGGGTTAATAAACCGAGCGGTAGTCTTGACCAACGGCAAATCGTCCGTGATCACTTGGAACGTATCGTCACCGGTGCCGCCCCACATCAAATCGCTTGCTTGACGGTCGTAACCACCCGTCAACACGTCATTACCTGGACCTCCGAAAATCCATTCTTCTCCTGATCCGCCACTGAGAACGTCGTTGCCTAGTCCGCCGAGCAAAATATCGCGGCGCAATATCGGCGCGGTCGACGCCAAATTCGTTTCGACTTGGAATGATTGATTCAGTTCGAGCGAGCCTGGCGTCTGCGAAATGGCCGGACGAATCTTGTACGTCGATGCGCGCGAATCTGTCGCGTCGGCACGCTGAATCTTGAGGAAATACTCGCCGGCCATTAAGCCAGCCATGGAAAGGCTGGTCGTCGCGCCTCGCAATGTGTCGCTAGAAGCAACCGTGTTGCCAAGCGAGTTTACTAAGCTGACAAGAATTCCAGCACCGCTGATTTGTTCGAATCGAATCTTGTCGGAGGCCAAGCCAACGGGATTGAGCGGGTCAGCTTGTGGCGCTCGGTCAGGTTGGAACTCGAACTTGAACCAATCTTGATCAGCGCTTCCGTGTAGCGAGAGCCCTGAAACGACGGCGTAATCGGCCAATCGCTCGAGATCAAAAGCTTGTGCTCGGGTCTCGTTTTGTTCCGCCCAGTCGGGAATAGAAAACTCGATCTGATACACCGTGGGGATGCGATCCGTTTTGATGTGCAACCAGTAGGTACGTTCTTTGCCAATCACGTTGCCATTAAGACGCATCGCGTCCAAAGCGATTCGACCGCCCGCGCCGGCTTGTCCAACAACGACTGGATTTGGGCCATCCATCGCGACAATCTCGATGGTCGAATTTGTCAAATCGGTTTCGGAGAGCATCGTTACGGTAATTGCATCGCCAGCTTGGAACGCCTGGCCATCGTTGCGGAATTCGATCTTGTACCAGTCCTCGTCGGTGGGGCTATCGATCGTCAAACCGGTTACCAATCGGTTGCCTTCGATTTGTCCAACTTGTTGAGTGAACGAGTACGCGGTCAGACGCGTGTCGTTTCGGAATGGTCCTTCCGTTTGATCCGAAAGGATCGGCTTGCCGGACCGAATCTCTAGTCGGTCGTCGCCTTTTCCGCCATCGACCCAAACGGATTTCAAAACGGTCGGACCTACTTTGACTTGATCGTTGCCATCCAAGGCGTCGATGATGATTGCCAAGAAATCGCCTTCGGGTGGCAGCAAACTATTCAACTGCCCGCGATCAACAACCGCATTCTCGGGCAATTTCAGTTCGTCACGCGTCGTGGCGTTGACTTCCGCAATTTGCATCGATTGTGGCCCTGTGCTCAAATCGATGCGAACCAAGCTGATCTTGTTACCAATTCGGCGAGCTTCGACCACGCGGTTCATGCTTACTGCATCAAAAGCAGCTTGCAAAGCCGAATTCATGTCGTCGACCAAGTCATTGATGGACGTGTTGCTCTCATCGAATGGAACTCGAACGCGTACTTCTTGAACGCCGCTAAACGTGCCGCCGCTTAGAACAAGCGTGAACGTAGCATCTGAATTAATGCGACCGTCCTCAGCAACATCGCTGGTGCTGCCAATGGCAAGCGACGTATACGATTCGTTGGGATTCCAAATCAAGTTGCCTTGTTCGTCTCGTGCGTCGAAATCCAATTGCACTTGAGCATCGAACGTAAAGTGCCCGTTATTGTTCGTCAGACGCGTGATCAGGTGATGCTGTTGTAGTGTTCCCGGTTCGGTTACAAAGTCGACGGTAATTTCGTCATCTTTGTTGGTTCCGCCGTAGTACCAAACTTTATCGGTGCTGCGTGCATATTCCTTCCATTCGTCCCCCGCCAACGTTCCGTCGCGAGCGATAAATTGAACTCCATGCCGATCGTACAATTCGTCGCGAGCGCCGTTCGAATTGTCATTGCCATACATAAAATCGAGGCCGGTACCTCCGTACAGCGTGTCGAACACGGTCCCGCCCAGCATTCGATTGAGGCCTGTGTCTTCAGCAGGGTAAGCAGGTGACGTGCCATCCGAATCCAAGAACCCGTCGGGGATAGGATTTCCCAATTCATCGAACGCGCCAACAAAATCGCCACTGTTATCCGTCAGCGTTCCATCTGGCTTGACGAAGACTCCGAATTGACCGCCCAGTGACGGGTTGCGGGACCAAGCGAATATCGCGTTTTGACCTTGGCCTCCAATCTGATCGTCGTTGCCTGCACCGCCGTACAGCGTGTCAAAGTCCGCTATTAGACCTTGGCCTGGTCCGCCATCTCCAAACAGCAAATCGTCGCCTGCCATGCCGTACATGGTGTCGCTACCGAAACCACCATCAAGCCGATCTCGTG
>JANMNK010000094.1:0-4925 GCA_031373875.1 Pirellulaceae bacterium
CCCCGGATCAATGGCTAACCAAGAACCAAACCGACGTGATGTTCGCATTTTTTGGTTACAACGAATCGTATGGCGGTGCACAAGGCCTCAAAAAATTCAAAGACGACCTCGACCAGTTCATCAAGAATTCGCTTTCGCAAAAGTACAACGGCAATACTCCACCGCGCATCGTTCTCTTTTCGCCAATTGCGCATGAAAACGTCCACAACGTCCATGTTCCCGATGGAACCGCCAACAACGCGAGCCTTGAAACATACACCGAGGCTATGAAACAAGTTGCAGACGCGAATAAAGTTCCCATGGTCGACTTGTTTCATCCCATGCTGGAATACTTACGATCGACCGTGCCCAACAAAAAGCAACTAACCATCAACGGAATCCATTTGAACGACGAAGGCAACCGTTGGTTGGCTTCGGTGATCGATCAGAAGCTGTTTGGCAAGCCCGTTGCGTCAGACTCGACGCGACTACAATCCATCCGCGCTGCCGTTATGGACAAGAATTTTTACTGGTTCAATCGTTACCGAACCGTCGACGGATTTTCCATTTACGGTGGTCGCGCGGATTTGCAGTTCACGAATGGCCAAACCAACCGCGAAGTCATGCAACGCGAAATGGAAGTCCTCGATGTCATGACCGCCAACCGTGACAATGTCGTTTGGGCGGCGGCTCAAGGCAAGTCCATAAAACCGGATGACTCCAATCTTCCACCGTTCATTCCCGTCATCTCCAACAAGCCTGGCTCGGGGCCAAACGGATCGCACGTCTTTCTCACGGGTGAGGAAGCTGTCGCTCGCATGAAAGTCGGCGCTGGCATGCGAGTTGAACTGGTGGCCGATGAAACCAAATTCCCTGACTTGATCAATCCCGTGCAAATGGCATTTGATACCAAAGGCAGACTGTGGGTCGCGACTTGGCCGACGTATCCGCATTGGAAACCAACCGAGCCTATGAATGACAAGTTGCTGATCTTGGTCGACAAGAACGGTGATGGGAAGACCGACGAAACGAAAGTTTTTGCAGACGGGCTTCACAGCGTGACCGGATTTGAGTTTTGGAATGGCGGAGTGTTGGTGGCCGTTGCACCGGATTTGTTATTCCTCAAAGATACCAACGGCGACGATGTGGCCGATGTTCGCGAACGGATTGTTCATGGTCTAGATTCCGCTGACACGCACCACACTTCCAACAGTTTTACGCTCGATCCAGGTGGAGCGTTGTATTTTCAAGAAGGCACGTTTCATCATACGCAAACAGAAACGCCATACTCAGGCGCCGAACGCTGTGCAAACGCTGGCGTGTTCCGATATGATCCGCGCCGGATGAAATTCGAAGTCTACGTTTCCCATGGCTTTGCAAATCCGCACGGCCACGTTTTCGGCCGGTGGGCGGAAGAAATCGTGCATGATGGTACTGGCGCACAACCTTACGACGGCGCACTCTTCTCGGGGCACTTGAACTTTCCCGATAAACACCCTTCACCACCCCAAGTCTACGGCCAGAGAACGCGTCCTTGCCCTGGTACAGAGATTTTATCCAGCAAACATTTTCCAGATGACATGCAAGGTGACTTGCTTGTCGGGAACGTCATCGGTTTTCAGGGCATTCTGCGATATCACTTACGTGAGGACGGCGGCAGCTATGGAGCCGATGAAGCCGAACCGGTTGTCTTCTCGGACGATCCAAATTTCAGACCTAGTGACTTGGAAATCGGGCCGGACGGTGCGCTCTATTTTACCGATTGGCAAAACCCTATCATCGGTCACATGCAACATAATTTGCGAGACCCCAATCGCGACCGAGTTCATGGCCGGGTCTATCGAGTCACTTATCCCGAGCGACCGCTGGCAAAGCCCGCCACCATCGCCGGTGCTCCCATTTCGCAACTCGTTGAGCTTCTCAAATCACCCGAAAATCGCGTGCGATATCGAGCCAAAATGGAATTGAGCAATCGCGATACGCAGCAAGTACTCGCTGCTGTAAACACTTGGCTTAAAAAACTCGATCCGAAAGATCCCGAGATCCTTCATCACCAGATGGAAGCCCTCTGGGTGCACCAACATCACGACGTCGCGAATCGCCAACTGCTCGAAACGCTTCTCTCAAGCGCCGACCACCGGGCTCGTGCTGCAGCGATTCGCGTCGTTTGCTATTGGCGTGATCGCATCGACGATCCATTGCCGATTCTTGTAAAGATGGCCGCCGACGAGCATCCACGAGTCCGTTTGGAAGCCGTTCGCGCAGCTAGTTTCTTCGATGGTCCGCAAGCTCTCGAAGTCGCTATCATCGCGGCCCAATTGCCATCGGATCGGTTCCTAGACTACGTGCAACAGGAAACGCGACGAGTCCTGGAGCCTGCATTCAAGAAGGCCCTCGCCGCCGGAGAGTCCATTCGTATGACCTCCGAAGCCGGTCAAAAATTCGTCCTACAAAACCTAAGTTTGGAGCAGTTGCTAAAACTTCCTAAAGATCGAAGCGTCTATCAGGAGATGCTGCTGCGAGGTGGACTACAAGACGATGTTCGCCTCCAAGCGATCGCTGGACTAGCGGTTGCCGACAAGAAACCGGAAATCGAAATCCTTCTGAGCGCCATTCAAGACATCGATGCCAAGGAACAGATCAAGGACGGCACCGTTGTTTTTGACTTGGTGCGTTTGCTGGCCAATCGCCCTCAAGAGCAGTTAACGCAAGCTCGTGGGCAAGTCGAAAAACTTGCTCTGCACGCAAAGCAACCTGCCATTCGGCAAATGGCTTTTGTGTCGCTGATGTTGGTCGACAAGTCGGTTGATAAAGCTTGGGACCTCGGTATGCAATCGATCACCGCCTTGCGCGACCTCGTATCAGCGACGCCGCTCTTGTCCGATGCAAGTCTCCGCGCTCAGTTGTACCCTCGCATTACACCACTTCTCACCAAAGTGCCCGATTCGCTTAGCAGCCCAGGCGTTAACGACCAAGGCAGCTACGCGCGCTATGTGCGAATTGAGATTCCCGGCCCTGCAACGCTGACGTTGGCCGAAGTCGAAGTCTACAGCGAAGGCCAAAATGTAGCTCGTCGCGGCACGGCCAAGCAAAGTCAGACATCACACGGTGGCGACGCGTCGCGAGCAATCGATGGCAACACGAATCCAACCTACGGTGCCGGCGGACAAACGCACACTCCCGAAGGAGCGGCAAATCCGTGGTGGGAAGTCGACTTGGGGCAATCGGTTCCTGTCGAACAAATCGTGATATTCAACCGAATGGATGGAAATCTTGGAGATCGATTGAATAACTTTTCATTAATTGTGATGGACGAAAATCGGCAAGTCATCTTCCGCTCCGACAAGAACGCAGCCCCAAAACCCAAGACGGCAATCGCTCTCGAAGGTGGCGGTGCCGCAGGCATGCTTCGTCAATCGGCCATGAAAGCTCTCGTTTCTATTCGCGGCCAAGAAGCGAAAACGTTTGCTGCCTTAGCTCCCTTTGTTTCTGACAAGAACAATCGTGCTGCCGCGATTCGGGCGCTGCGGCAATTGCCAGCGGCAACTTGGCCCAAGGAACAAGCAGTCGCGTTGGTGCAGCCTGTACTCGAATACATCCGCACCATTCCCGTCGCCGATCGCACCAGTCCGAGCGCTTTGGAAGCCATGGAATTCGCCGAAGCACTGACTCTGTCCCTCGAGCCAGATGCGGCCAAAAAATCGCGAGCCGAGCTTCGCGAACTGGGCGTCCAAGTCATCCGAGTCGGAACCGTTCTCGAACGCATGTCGTACGACAAAGAGACACTTGCGATTCAAGCGGGCAAGCCGGTTGAATTCTTGTTCGAAAACTCGGACTTGATGCCACACAATTTTGTAATCGTCCCACCGGGCGCACTCGAAGAAGTCGGTATGTTGGCCGAAGCCACCGCGCAAGACCCAAAATCCGCCGAACGCCAATATGTTCCGCAGTCCGACAAAATCCTCTTGGCCAGCCGACTATTGCAGCCTCGCGATTCCCAACGTTTGAGCTTTGTGGCGCCAACGCAACCGGGGATCTATCCTTATGTCTGTACGTATCCAGGACATTGGCGGCGAATGTACGGAGCGCTCTATGTCGTTGCTGACCTCGACGCGTACTTGGCGGACTCGGCTGGCTATTTAGCACAGGCCAATCTTGAAGTGAAAGATGACTTGTTAAAAGATCGTCGGCCACGAACGGAATGGAATTACGACGAACTGGCTGCTTCGATGCCCGCACTCGAAGAAGGTCGCGCGTACAACAACGGCAAACAGATTTTCACGGTGGCGAATTGTATTTCCTGTCACAAGATGGATGGCGTCGGTCAACCGATTGGTCCCGATCTAACAAAGCTAGCCGAAGAATACAAACCCGCAGATATTTTGCGTGAGATGCTGGATCCGTCCGCCAAGATCAACGAAAAATTCCAAACGTACGCAATACTTACCAACGACGGCAAAGTCATCACGGGCTTGATCTTGGAAGAAAATGCCGACGAACTCAAGATCATCGAAAACCCCTTAGCCAAAGCCGAGCCGACAACCATCAAGATCGAAGACATCGAGTCGCGCACCAAGTCCAAAACCTCGATCATGCCCAAAGGTTTGCTTGACAAACTAACCCGCGACGAAATTCTCGACCTAGTCGCGTACGTTACCGCCCGAGGCGATCAACACCACCCATTCGTTCAAGCTCAAGGCCATCACCACCCAGAGTAGAGCCATCGTCCCCCAGTGTAGAGCCATTGTCCTCAATGGCTCAGGTTTAGTGTAGAGCCATTGTCCCCAATGGCTCAGAACCCTGCCCGCCCCCAAACCCCATCCGCAATCTCCCCCGATCCCTACACCATAAAAAAAGCACATCTGAATCCTGGTCTCTCAGCTCACAATTTCCATCGACATTGCCAACACGCTCAAATAAAAGAAACAATCGAAGAAAAAAAAAAC
>JANMNK010000836.1:0-4603 GCA_031373875.1 Pirellulaceae bacterium
GAAACAATTACCGAAGCGTGGCATTGTAGTCGAATTCGGATCGTCCGCAACGCCGCGTAAAATCGGTTTCGGTTTCAAGCGGGTTCGGATTGACTGATGCTCGCGTATGCAGATTTGCTTGTCCTTGTCGCCAATCACCGAAGATTTGATGTGGCTTGCCTGATTTGTTGAAAACGGTTCACAACTGCTAAAACCCGACGACCGGACGACTGGAGTCCAGGATTTTTCGGTTCAGGTTGACTAAAGTGCGATAGAGCCCGTTTGAACGAACGGTTACATTCTACGACCAGTGAATGCGACTGGTTCCAGTTGCATAGAGTCAGGTCGCATAAGTTAGGTTCTGCAAATGGCTGCTTCAAGTATTCTCAGTTTTTTAGGTGGTGGTCAGATGGCCACCGCATTGGCTCGCGGCGGCGTATCGGCGGGTGTGTTTGCAGCTAAAGACCTTGTTTTCTGCGAGCCTTCATCGGCGCAACGTGATCGCTTGGGTCAAGAGTTTGGCGAGGCCAAATTCGCGAGTAATCCTACCGAACTTTTCCGTCTAGCAAATCGAGTGATCTTGGCCGTCAAGCCACAAGTGTTGCGTGAGATTGGCAGCCAGCTTAACGCGGTTTCTGAAAAACAGCATCTCATCGTTTCGATCGTCGCCGGCGTGTCGCTTCATCAGCTTTGCGAAATGCTTAATACCGATCGAATCATTCGCGTTATGCCGAACACGCCTTGCCAAGTTCTTGCTGGTGCCAGTGGCATCGCCTCGGGACGCGGTGCAACGGCCGACGATATTGCTTGGACCGAACAACTAATGAATGCGGTGGGCGTTTCGGTGCGAGTGTCCGACTCTGCCATGCATGCCGTCACGGCGGTTTCGGGGTCCGGTCCCGCTTATGTACTGACTATGATCGAAGCGATGGCTGACGGCGGCGTTGCAGCAGGCTTGGGCCGCGAGATGGCGATTCAATTGGCCGCTCAAACAGTTTACGGCACCGCCAAAATGATCTTGGAATCCAAATCCCATCCGGCGGTCTTGCGCGATCAAGTCGTCAGCCCCGCAGGTACGACCATTGCCGCACTCCGAGTACTCGAACAGTCGGCTTTTCGATCCGCGCTGATCGAAGCGGTCATGGCTGCGACGCGTCGCAGTCAAGAATTGGCGGACGATTGAATTCGCCTCAAAACGATTAACCCAAAAACATCTGTTAGAAGAATCTTAAATAGAAAGTAAGCTCGCATGTTAGCCAAAGAAATGAAACCCGGAACGGTAATCACTTATGACGATCAGCCATTGTTGCTGGAAGGTGTGCATGTCCAATCGCCAAGTGCGCGAGGGGCGGCCACGCTTTACAAATTTCGCGGACGAAACTTAATTACCAAGCAGAAGGTCGATATCGTCCTTAAAGGAACGGATAACTTTCCAGAGGCCGATTTTCACAAACGCGCCGTCAAGTTCATGTACAAGGACGCGGACTTTGTGCATCTGATGGACCAAGAGGATTTCAACCAGTATTCTCTCGCTGCCGCCGATTGTGAAGAGCAAATGCAGTACATGACTGAAGCTCTGGAAGGCATGGTCGCTTTGATTTACCAAGACGAATGCGTGGGTCTTCAGTTGCCGGTTGCTGTCGAGATGATAATTACTCAGTGCGATCCGGTTTCTAAAGGTAATTCGGCTACTGCCCGTACCAAGCCCGCTACCGTCGAAACGGGTTTGACTATTCAAGTTCCCGAGTACATCAAAGAAGGCGAGAAAGTCAAAGTCGATACGCGCACGGGGGAGTTTTTGTCGCGGGCGTAGAGGTTGGTGTGTTGGTGGAGTGGGTTGGGCTGGAGTGTTCTTTGGGTAGTTGGAGTTAATAGGTGCTGGGTTCCAGCCCGGCAGGCTGGAACTACTTGGGCTGGAACTACTTGCTTAGAATTTGTGATCGGGATGGGGGCCTTTGGCGGTCATGGTCAAAATTTCGGGGCCGTCCTCGGTCATCAGGATGGTGTGTTCGAATTGTGCAGAAAGTTTACCGTCGCGTGTTCTCACCGTCCAATGATCTTTGGAATCCAGCGCGGTGACTCGGCTACCCGCATTGATCATGGGCTCGACGGTGAAGCATAGGCCGGGCAAGAGTCTTTCTCGTTTCGATCGTTGGTCTGGCCAGTGCGGGACGTTTGGATATTGGTGGAATCGACGTCCTAAACCGTGACCGACATATTCACGAACGACGGAGAATCCTCGTTCGGTTGCGAGCGACACAACGGCATCGCCAATGACACTAATCGGGCAACCTGGGACCAAGTCCCTAATGGCTGCATGCAGACAATCAAACGCGCATTGAGTAACCGCTCGCGCGATATCTGATCCTTGTCCCACAATAAAAGTTTCGGACTGATCGCCGTGCCAACCGTCGACAATACTTGTGATGTCGACATTGACGATATCGCCGTCCATCAGTTTGTAATCGCCTGGAATGCCGTGACAGATAACTTCGTTGACACTCGTGCAACAGCTTTTCGGATACCCTAAATAACCGAGGGTCGCGGGTGTGTGACCTGCATCGATCGTAAAATCGTGAACTAGTTTATCGATTTCGCCTGTCGTAATTCCCGGTCGAACAAAGCCTCGAACATGGTCCATCAAGCGCGCGTTAAACCGACCAGCTTCGCGCATGGCGTCTCGTTGGGAACCGGTTAGCTGGAGCTTCCGATTATTTTGCAGCATATCAGTCCGAAGTGCCCATTCTGGCAGACGAAAGGGGAGTGTTAAAAAGAGAGAGCGTCTAAGTTTATCGGGTTATGGGACGCAAAAACAGGGTTTAACCTGATTTCGGCAGAAAAGGTGTGGACCAGCCCGAATGCGAGGGGTTTCCGCGGTTTAGGCGGGAAATCGAATAACCTCCTCCAAGCACGCAATGTCGTTTCCTTTACGGATCTATTCGACCGACGTAATGGGGCGGTTTGATGGAATCGGTCACTTTTCCTACAATCCTTGGCAATTCACCTTTCAAGTCCGCAACAGCGTAGGAATACTCATGGCTCGTTACAATCCCGCAGTTTTGGAACCGCGATGGCAAAAGTTCTGGGAAGACAACCAAACTTTCCGTTGCCCCGAAAAACCGGGAGCTCAAAAACTCTACGTCTTGGACATGTTCCCCTACCCAAGTGGTGATGGGCTGCATGTTGGCCACCCAGAGGGGTATACCGCTACTGACATTGTATGTCGTCACGCTCGGATGGCGGGAAAAACTGTTCTGCATCCCATGGGTTTTGACGCGTTTGGATTGCCGGCCGAAGAGCACGCAATAAAAACAAACACGCCCCCCCGAATCAAGACCGAAGAAAACATCGCGAATTTTACTCGCCAACTCAAAATGCTCGGCTTCAGTTACGACTGGAGTCGCGTCTTGGCAACGACGGACCGCGAATATTTTCGCTGGACGCAGTGGATATTCTTGCTTCTTTTCGATACTTGGTTTGATGACAAGCAGCAGAAGGGTCGACCGATCGCGGAATTGCCCATCCCCGAAGCCATCACTGCTCAAGGCGACAATTCAGTACGACGATATCGGGACGAACATCGACTGGCCTATCAGTCGGACGCTTTGGTCAATTGGTGCCCGGCATTGGGAACGGTGCTCGCCAATGAAGAAGTCGTTGACGGTCGCAGCGAGCGCGGTTCGCATCCGGTGCAGCGAATACCGCTTCGCCAATGGATGCTTCGAATCACGTCCTATGCGGATCGACTGCTTAGCGACTTAGACACGCTCGATTGGTCGACTGGTATCAAGAAGCTTCAGTCGGATTGGATCGGCAGGAGCACGGGTGCCGAAGTCGACTTTTACATCGGTGATCGCAACGATTGGGAAGGTTGGCTTTCAAAGCGTAAGGGAAACGGATGGCCCGAATCTGAGGCGGATGATTTCTTGCGAATCTACACGACGCGTCCCGACACGCTTTACGGTGCGACGTACATGGTGATCGCGCCCGAACATCGGTTGGTCCAGGCACTGACAACGGATGGCCAACGTGCTGCGGTGGAAAAGTATTGCCAGACTGCATCGTTCAAGAGTGATCGAGAGCGAACGGATGGCGATCGCAAGAAGACGGGCGTGTTTACAGGTAGCTTTGCCAAGAACCCCGTCAACGGCGAAGAAATCCCGATTTGGATCGCCGACTACGTGCTGGCTGGTTACGGTACGGGCGCGATCATGGCGGTACCGGCTCACGACGAGCGCGACTTTGAGTTTGCTGTAGCGTTTGACTTGGCGATCCGCGTGGTCGTTGCTCCACCTGCTTCGGTGGAATTGGATCGCGAAGCGTTATACGCTGGCAAGAGCTGCTTTGCCGGCATGGGTACCGCGATGAACAGCCGGAATTACGACGGCTTGGAGACCTTGGTTTTCAAAGCCAAGATCACCGAGGACTTGGCCCGCCAAGGAACAGCTCGACAAGCGGTCAATTACAAGCTGCGTGACTGGCTGTTCAGTCGTCAACGATTTTGGGGCGAGCCGTTTCCGATCCTTCATGAGTTGGACGAAAAAAATCAACCAACGGGTATGATTCGCGCCGTCAATGACACGGACTTGCCTGTTGATTTGCCATACCTCGAAGACTTTAAACC
>JANMNK010000364.1:0-9980 GCA_031373875.1 Pirellulaceae bacterium
CATCGACGAAGTGGCCGATCATACACTTGCGTTTATCCTAAGTTTGTCTCGTCAAGTCATTCCGAATCACGTTCACATTCAATCGGGCAAGTGGGGTTTAGCGGTTCCGCTGCCGAATATGCGCTGTTTGCGCGACCTTACTGTCGGCTGCGTTGGCTTTGGCCGTATCGGTCGCGAAGTTTTGGCGCGATTGTCGCCGTTTAAATGTCGCCGATTGGTATTCGATCCTGTTGTCGATCCCGACGCCATTCGAGCAGCGGGTTGCGAGCCCGTGTCGCTGGAACAACTGTTCGGCGAATCCGACGTCTTGACGTTCCATTGTCCCTCGACCGATCAAACGCGGCGAATGGTAAATGCGACTAGTTTGCAACGGATGAAATCGGGTTCGGCGATCGTGAATTTGGCTCGAGGGGATCTGATCAATACGGCGGCTTTGATCGAATCGCTGCGATCGGGTCACTTGAGTGGCGCGGCCCTCGATGTGTTTGACGTCGAGCCCATCCCAGCAGACAGTCCCCTTCGCTCGATGCCGAATGTTGTGTTGGCCTCGCACATCGCGTCGGCAAGCCCGAAGGCTGTCAAGAAACTGCGCGAAACAGCGGCGCAGCTTGCAGCAATGGCTTTGCGCGGCGAGCCCCTGATCAATATTGTCAACGGCGTGGGGCCGAAATCGTAAAGCCTGCCATTCGGAATCCTCGCCATAGGAGTATTCGGTGATTGATTTAGATTCGATGCCCGTTTCCTTTAAAGATCTACATCGATTCGTGGCCGCTTCACTGGAACGTGTCGGCTTGAGTTCGATCGATGCACAGACCGTTGCCGATGTCTTGGTCGAAACAGACGCGATGGGGGTATTCACGCATGGCACAAAATTGTTACGCGACTACATGCGGCGCATCAGCGCTGGTGGCATTCGGCATGATGTGACGCCAGTAATCGAGCGACAAGGTCCTACTTGGGCGGTTATCGATGGCCAATCCGCAATGGGCCACGTCGTCGCATGTTTGGCCATGCAAACGGCTATCGAGAAAGCGAAACATTCCGGTATCGCTTACGTCGGTGCTCGGCAGACAAACCATTTTGGAGCCGCCGGTTACTACGCGCTGATGGCTGCTCGTCGCGGCTTGATCGGTATTGCGATGAGTAACGACATTCCCAGCGTCGCAGCACCGGGTTCGCGGCGAGCCGTCTTGGGAAGCAACCCCTTGGCGTACGCAATTCCCACTAGCGGCGAACCGATCGTGCTCGACATGGCGACGAGTACCGTAGCAGGCGGCAAAGTTTATGCTGCGCATCAACGCGGAGAATCGATACCCGACAACTGGATCATCGGTCCGGACGGTTTGCCGACAACGGACGGTAGTTTGTACCCATCTCAAGCTGCTTTGGCTCCGATGGCGGGTCACAAAGGATTTGGTATCGCAGTTTTGATAGAAACCTTGAGCGGTATCCTGACCGGAGCTGCAGTGACTTGGGGCGTCGGCAGTTGGATTTTTGGTGATCCCACAACGGCGACAAATCACGGTGCCGCGTTCTTGGCGATCGATGTCGAGACGATCATGCCTCGCCAAGAATTCTTAAACCGCATGGACGCTTTGGCTCTCGAGATTCGATCGACGCCCGCCGCCCAGGGCATGGACCGAATCATGCTCCCCGGCGATCGAGAATGGAGCGTTCGCGAGCATTCAAAATCGAAAGGCATGGCGTTGCCGCCTGACGTGGTTGATAAACTCAAATTGGTTATCAGCGAGTTTTACAATTAGGAACGCGACGGATTTGTGGAACAGATTTAGTCCATTGTAAAACGATTGTCCCAATCGTTAGCCCGATCGGAAGAAGGTTGTCCCAATCGTTAGCCCGATTGGAAGAAGTGTGTCCCAATCGTTAGTTCGATGCTGCGAGACGGGACGCGAGCGATTGCGACAATCGCTCTACAATGGTTCACTAGCGGAATGCGAGCATGGCGGACTGTAATTTTCAGGACGTCAGTAATTTCTCGTTAGCTGATCGAGACTTCCATTATTTTGGTGAGTCTCCCGATGGGCTAGCAACGAAATTAGCTTGAAAAATCTGTGCGCTGCCCAGGGCCGTGGCCTTTTGCAGTTGCTGTAATTGGGCTGGAGTGAGCGGGCCGTTGGTAATCGTGATCGTATTCATCCCAGGTTTTGCCACCAGTCGTTGGAGCATCTCAAAATCCGCCGCGCAATTCTCGAAATGTACTTTGTACAAGGCCGGCATTCCAAGCAAACACTCAATATTTTCGTTATTAACAGGTTTCTTGGCGATGGAGAATCCTTGCAGTCTTGCGGATTTCGACAACGCTTCGATCGCTCCTGCCTCGGGTTCAATGGTGCCTGTAATATAGTTCAAATACTTGTTCTTGGCGAAACTCTCGGCGGTTTGTTTCGTGAGTTTTCCATGCCAGGGAAAGTGGTAAAGTCGTACTCCGTGCTGGGCTGCAAGAGTGATATTCTCAGGCTCGAACTCCGTGAATTCTACCCGATGGTTAAGCATGGCAAACATTCTGGCGGAATCAGGAGTAAGCTCGCAATGGTTCAATGTAAATGAACGAATGCGAAGAGGTTGAGAATTCGGTAGTGGCATAAGCCGAGCTAACTTGCTGAGTTCGTTTGATTGCAAATTGGCCAAGTGGATGCTGACTAAACTGGTAGTCGGACGTGCACAAAGCCCAGGGAGCACATCGTCACTTAAATACCCATCGAAGAACATGATGTGGATTGGCTGCGGGCTAAGGTTCAGCATGCGAAAGGTGTCCGCATCGAACCAGGTTGCATCCACAGACCATAGGTTTGCAGTGTTCAGCAACTTTTGAAAGCTGTCCGCATCGGGTGGTCGCTTTGAACGCGATGCTCGTAAGTCCACATGAGTCGCATTCTTTGCTGTAGGTTCACACAACGCATCAACGACTTGTGAGGTCAACATATCCTGTGGTAACTCTATTCGTTCAATGGGCTTGAGCATAGCAGGGCCGCCGATGAAGTCGACCAGAAGTCGCGGAACCAGTAGATTTTTCCGCACCTCCAGCCATCCCGTGCCTCCGGAGAAGGCATCACGGGCGACATAAACTGAAAGACCGCGAGAACGGGTTGCCTTGACGAGATGCGCACGCGCATAACCTCGCTGGACAGGCGGCAAGCTGATCACGACGAAACCAAGCGACGATGCAGCGATCAATAGAAAGCCGAGAATCATACTTCGGACCGTTCGATTTTTCTTCATCAAGCTGTTTATGCCAAGCAGGCCAATCAGAGTCACAAAACCAACGGCCATTAGCTCGGGCAAGAAGATGCGATTGTGGAGCGTGGACCATCCGATCAATACGAGTAACAGCCCGCAAGCCGACAGACCGAGTTTGCCTCGCCACGAGATTCTCGAAGGCCATCGGTAATGCCAAGGCCGTTCTCGTACGATCTTCGCAGTGATGACTTGCGGAACGTCGATAAAGATAACGCTGGGTGTTACGGGATCGGAATTCGACATTGCAAACGCGTTCGCAAGAGTTTTTAAGGGCAGCCGCAATCTATTATAGGTTGGAGTATAACAGCCCATATCGAAAGTACGCGAAGGATTTTATGTGACTTTTCGGTGGATGTTCTTGATCGAAGCCCGCCCGTTTACTTGCGAGTAGTACCCAGGCAAACTAAACTCATCCCACTCCTGCCTTGCTTGCTTGCCTGTTTCCCCACTAAATATCGAGGTCGCGTCATGCTCGTTCAACGAATTGCGATTGGACTCGGGATATATGCCGCCGTTGTCGGAGTTTCTTGTTCTGGTTTATTGGCCCAAGTTCCTGCGGATCACGTTCATGACTTGGCGCTGCTGGTATCGCCGGAATTGCCATGCGTGTGGCCGGTAGGTATGACGCCCGTCGCTGTCGTGACAAACAAAAGTTTTGGATGGTCGACCGAACGACGCGATATGTTGATCATCGACGAGCACACTGGCACGCAATGGGATGCACCCGCCCACTTTGTTCCACCACCCGATTCGGGTTTGCCCGGCGCAGGACCAAACGGTTTGATCACAGGCGAAAAAGTTCCCGTTTGGCAGTTTTGCGGCGAAGCGGTTGTGATCGATATTCGCGAGCACTGCAATGATGCTGACAACGGGTCGAGCTTTCTGATCAAGCCCGAGTTGGTGAAAGAATGGGAATCGACGCATCGTGCTCTTGGTCCAGGTGATGTCGTTCTGTTCAAGAGCGGCTATACGGACGAATACTACAAACCATTTCCCTACGGCGATCGGTTTGTGGCAACGGCACTTCGCAAGCAAACGCCGGGTTGGCCAGCGCCAACCTCTGACACGATGGAATATCTCGGTTCTAAGGGCGTTATGACGCTCGGTCTCGATGGTGCCAGCATGGGGCCGCTGCCTGACCTAGCTGTAGCAACGCATCAAGCTGGCGGGAAACTTGGCATGGTCTGGATCGAATGTGGTACGAACTTGGACAAGCTCGGAACAACAGGAGCGTTCTATGCCATGTTGCCCGCCAAGCACGCTGGGGGTTCTGGCGGCGAATGCCGGCCAATCGGAATCACCGAGCCAACACTGGCCAAGGACCTGATCGAGCGAGCCCGCAAAAAACAAGTCGTCGATTTATCCGTGACTTTGCACGAAGACTATCCCGTCACTTGGCCCGGTCGCGAGCCAGGAGAAGAAGCATCGCGTTACGTCTCCAAAACGTTAAACGCATTTAGCAAAGCCCGCGGACCGTACTTTGCCATGACGCATATCCTTGACTCTCAAGCCGGGACGCATGTCGTTTTGCCAAGCACATATCTGCCGCCAGCCAAATTTGATCGCTCGCAATTTTCCACGGAGATTCGAAATCAACTGGCCAAGTTCGAGGCAAAGTTCGGCAAGCTTGGTTCGATGCAAATGACGATCGATCAAGCACCGCTGAATGAGATGATGGGCCGTGCTCGTGTTATCGACGTTACGAGTCTCGTTGGCAGCACCGACTCAGCCACTTGGCCTGAGTCGCCCGTAATTACGCTAGATGCGATCAAGAATTACGAAAAACAGTCTGGACCGATTGCCAAAGGCGATGTCGTTTTGTTCCGAACCGGCCATTCCGATATGCACTACCAATCCTTTCCCGAGTCGCCAGCACTCGACCCGATGATGGCATCGCCACTTGCAGGAAAATCCGAAGGCTGGCCAACGCCCTCGACCGAAGTAGTCGAGTACCTATCAAACAAGAATGTGCGATGCATTGGAACCGATGCTCCGCGACTGGGCGGCGTCAATCAATCGCAAGCGACAGAATTAAACTGGCTCGTTGCTTCGCGAAGCATGCTTGTTGTCGAGTTCTTGACGAATCTCAAAGAGATTCAGGATCGCGATGCGTTTTTTATCTTTGCACCAATCAAAATTCGCGGCACCACCGCCGGATACGGCCGAGCCATTGCGGTCTACAAGTGATAAGCGTTAAGGACTAAGCGAACAGCGGTAACAGTTGCTTTTTGGTTTAAATTTTAGTCGGCTGGCTGTGAGCGAGTCAGAATTAGAAACATATTAAAACATTCGCCCCTTTTTAAATGAAGTGAGTAACGATGAAGATAGTTCGGTTTCGATCTGCAGATGGACAAGTTCATGTCGGCTCCCAAATTTCGCCCACTACCGCGGCGATCATCGAAGGCGATTTGTTCGGCGATTACAGCGTATCACAACGCGTGGTGACGATCGAGAAATTGCTGGCTCCGGTCTCGCCGGTCGACATCATTTGCATCGGCCTCAATTACCGCAAACATGCGGCCGAAGGTAATTTGCCAGAACCCGAACAGCCTGTCGTCTTCATGAAGAATATCGGCACCGTCCAAGACCCGGGCGGACCGATCATGATCCCTCGCAAACTGCGTAGCGAAGCCGTCGACTACGAATGTGAATTGGCGATTGTATTGGGCAAGCGGTGTTACAACGTTTCGCGCGCAAACGCCTTGGACTACGTTCTTGGTTACACGTGTGCCAACGATGTCAGTGCTCGCGATTGGCAAATCAAATGGGGTGGCAGCCAATGGTGTCGAGGAAAGACTTTTGCCACTTTCTGTCCACTTGGGCCTTGCCTCGTCACAACGGACGAAATTCCGAACCCCAACGCGCTGGGTATTCGAACCGTTCTTAATGGCAACGTCATGCAGGATTGGAACACCAATGACATGATATTCGATGTTCCTACCCTGATTGAGTTCTTGAGTGGCAGCACGGTTCTGCTACCCGGCACCGTAATCCTGACCGGAACACCGCATGGCGTCGGCAGTGCCCGCAAGCCGCCTGTTTTCCTTAAAGCAGGTGACCAAGTCACGATCGAAATCGATGGAATCGGATCGCTCACCAATCCCGTCATCGACGAACCCATCTAGTCCCGGATTCGGCTGATGAAATGTTTAGGAATCGATATCGGATCCAGTTCTATCAAGGCCGCGATTCTAAACCTTGATAGGGCAACGATCGATCATTCGACCTTTGATGCGTTTCCCGAGAACATAGACCATCTTCCGTCCGGTCATTTCGAGATAGGTCTGTCAGCTATTCTTGAGAAGACCACATCGTTGCTCAACAAATTGTTGACCACCGTTCCGGACGTTCACGCGATTTTCGTCAGCAGTCAAATGGGCGGTGTTGTCGTGCTCGATGCAAATGGGCAACCGGCCACGAATTATTTGTCTTGGCGTGATCAGCGTACCTTACAAAGTCACGTAAGCGGCCAAAGCTATTTTGCAGCAGCGCGAAATGCGATCGACGACACGAGCTTGGCGGAGATCGGCAACGAACTCAAACCCGGTTCGACCACGTCACTTCTGTATTGGCTTCAACAGAAGGGTTATTTGACCAGCGGCATGATGGCCGTAACGCTAGGAGCTTTTGTTGTTTCGCAATTGACTGGTCAACCTCCGGGGGTGGAGCATAGCGAAGCGATCGGTGTTTGGGACATGCGGACGGGACATTGGCATTTGCCCGCGTTCGAGCAGCTTGGCCTTGGCAATTTGCGTTTGCCCGAAGTGGCCCAAGCGGATGTGCCAAATGGCTATTACGCATTCGGCGGTCGACATTATCGAGTATTCCCTGCCGTCGGCGATCATCCTTGTTCGTTGTTAGGAGTCGATCTGGCCGAAGGCGAATTATCGATCAACGTTTCTACCGGCTCGCAAGTGAGTCGGCGCACAAGCCAGCTTTGCTTGGGAGATTGGCAGACCCGATACGCGATTGGTTCAGGATACTTAAATACCATCACCCATTTACCCGCGGGCCGCTCGCTGCAAGTCTTAGTGGAACTGGTCAGTCAGATCGGCCAAGTAACGAGTACGGAAGCTTGGGAAAAAATCGTCGAATCGGTGGAGACTTCTTCCTACAGTGACCTGCAAGTTGATTTGTCTTTCTTCGATGGTCCGATGGGCAATTCGGGTTCGATAAGCGGGATAACGCTCGATAACTTAACGCTCGGAGGATTGTTTCGCGCAGCGTTCAAAAACATGGCAGACAACTACGCCAAGTGCGCGAAACGACTCGATCCCAATCTTGAGTTTGATACGATCGTTTTGTCGGGCGGACTGACGCAACGGGTTCCATTCTTGCGGCAGGCAATTGTCGATAAATTGAATGGCCCTGTTCGCGAGTGCCCCGAGGCGGAAGATGCTCTGCTAGGATTGTTAAGACTGGCCAAGCAAGTATTTCGTGTTCCGAGGCAGGTGTGAAATGAAGTCCGATACAGAGACGCTGCCCGAGACCTGTTTACCTACTTGGGATATCGGAGAATTGCCCGAACCCGAACGCGTGTCATGGCGACAATGGACGCATTTCATCGGTCCTGGTATCGTCATGATGGGAATTCAGATCGGCGGCGGTGAGTGGTTGTTGGGACCCGAAATCACAACACGCTACGGTGGCGGTTTGATGTGGATTGCGACCATCGCAATCTTGCTGCAAGTTTTCTACAATCTGGAATGCGCTCGCTATGCCCTGTATTGCGGCGAGCCCATCATGACCGGATTCATGCGAACACGACCCGGTCCCATGTTTTGGGTCGGTGTGGTTATGGCCCTTAGCATTTCCGCATTGATCCCAGGGTTGTCGACGAACGCCGCCGCAATCATCGCATCGCTGTGGCTAGGTCGACCGCCTGTCGAATCGGATCGTGGGCTGGTCATGGCAATCGCTTATGCGTGTTTGCTGGCCGTCGCATTGCCTGTACTTGTCGGTGGCAAGATATACAACACGATGCAATGGATTATGGCCACCAAAGTCTTCGTCGTGCTCGGTTTCTGTTTGTTGATCGGCCTATTCGCAGTCAGTTATCAACACTGGTTCGACGTGTTTAGTGGATTCCTAAAATTTGGAAACGTGCCCACCAAAGTTGGCGACCAAGAACAAGTTGTGAATTTATTTTCGCAACGTTGGTCGACTGGCGAGTGGCCGGTTATTGCAATGGCAAATATTGCGGTACTTGGAGCCTTTGCGGGCTACGCCGGCGGAGGCGGTTTGGCCAATTCGACGTACAGCAATTACGTGCGCGACAAAGGCTGGGGAATGGGACGCCGAGTGGGCGCAATCCCAAGTGCCATCGGCGGTCGCGATATTCAGTTAAGCCACTTGGGCTGCGTATTCCTACCGACTAAAACTAATTTGCTTCGTTGGCGTGGCTGGTGGAAACGAATTCTAGTCGACCAATGGGTGGTTTGGGCGCCCGGTTGTTTTGTAGGAATGGCACTCCCCGCGCTCTTGTCCCTCGAGTTTGCTTCAAGTTCTCCGATTTACCACGAAGTCAAACGCTTGAATTGGTCGCAAGCCATTATCACGGCCGACGGCATGCGTCACTACCCAGCATTCTCGGAGACCCTCCGGCAATTGTTGTGGGTCATAACACTACTCGTTGGGTTAATGGTCTTGCTTCCCAGTCAGATGTCGATTGTAGAAGACTTCAGTCGCCGATGGACCGATATCATTTGGTCATCAAACCGGCGCGTTCGGGACTCGATGAAGACCGACCAAGTCAAGTACATCTATTACACGCTGCTCACTCTCTACGTTACTTGGACACTGATTGGAGCATGGATATTCAGCGTTTATGGTACACCCAAGTTGATGACATTGATCATCGCCAATTTGAACAACGTCGCCATCGGTATTACGGCTTTCCATATTCTCTACGTCAACACGCGATTCCTCCCAAGAGAAATCCGCCCCGGTTGGTTCCAGCGATCAGCACTAGTCCTATGCGGCGTCTTTTACCTCGGAATGACTTGGCTCGTATTCGTCACCAATCAATGGCCAGCAATTAAGGCAATGCTTAAGTAAATCGACGCATCAAATGCTTCAGGACGATAATCAGATGCCAATTAAGTCGAGAAAGTACGTTGCTTGTTTTATTGAGGTGGTTCGACCTTTAGTCCATCTTTACGATTGCTTAGGCGGCGGTGATTTGTCGGATCGATATCGTAGCTAACGGGTCGTACCGAACCATCACAAAACGACATCATAAAAATTCCGCTGCGTGAACTTCCAAATCTGCGATCATCATCGCTATCTCTTTCAGCGAGAACAGAATCGGGCCTTGGCGCAAAGTGACTCCATCGATTGAGATCTAGGTCGACACCAGAGAAACAGCTTTGATCGTAACCGAGATCGCCAAGAGTGGCATAGAATTGCCTGCAGACGTTTTTTTCTCCAACCAAATAAGTATTAGAGGCACCATCCGATATTTCGCTCATGCGAATTTGACTACGAAGGAAAGAAACACCGGTCGCAAATTGAAATGCGACATTGACTATCATCATGTCTCTCATGTTAACCAAACGATACTTTTCTATCGACTTCCCGGCGCAGTGGCGTCGCTCGAAGAACTTCAAATGCCCTCATTGGAATCGCTCGAAATCGCAGCCCTATACTGTTGCCCGCGCCTCAATCTCACTTATTGTGGCACCGAGGGCTTCGTCAACTTCCGCGTGGCCGGGTTGCCAGCC
>JANMNK010000366.1:0-8404 GCA_031373875.1 Pirellulaceae bacterium
CTTGCCCACCGGGATCGCCTCCGTTGTGCGCATAATAGCGTTTGCCGGTGATCAACTCCGCGCGTCCGTCGCCATTGAGGTCAGCCAACGCCAAGGCATGTGGCTGAGAATAGGATTTGTCGATCAAACGGATATCGAAAGTCAATTTTCCGTCCTTGGGTGCCGTCTGCTTCCACCAATAAAGTCCATAGTCGTGACCTTGTCCGACCAGAACATCATTGAGACCGTCTTGATCAACATCTGTCACCAGCATCGGGATGCTTGCGTCGATATCCCAGTCGGCATGGAATTTCCATTGCGACGTCCACGGATCTTTTTCCGGCTGCTCGTACCAGCCACTGCCGATCAAAATATCTTTGCGTCCGTCGCCGTTCAAATCGCCAACACCCATCCCGTGCCGATTGCCTTTCTCGGCAATAGTCGCTCCCAGCAATTCAAATTTTGCAGGCGAGGCTGTCAGGTTTTCAGTTGCCTTTAATCGCCAGACCATCGTGGGATTTGCGCGATTCCAACTGTTGACAATCCAGTCGGGAAGATTGTCGCCGTCGATGTCTTCGAACAACTCGGCTTCATTTTCCGTGTGTTTCGTATCGACCAAAACGTGACGTTTCCAAGTCTGTCCAAGCCGCAGTCCTTCGCTGCCAGGATTTTCATACCAAGCTACTTCCGTTGGTATGAACGAACCCGTTACGACATCCAGTCGCCCGTCTTGATTGACGTCGAATAAAAAGTCTGCGTTACTCTGCACATATCCGTTCCAGTCTTCGATGAGACGAAGCGGTCGAGGAACAAAGTCCGGTGCGGGATACCAATTTCGGCCGGACACAATATCGAGAGACCCATTGCCATCAACGTCACCAACTGCGATTCCCTCATTGCCGTCTATTGTTAATTGTTTGACTTTCCATTTTGCAGAAGTTGGCTTTGCAGGCTCATCAGCCAACGCGAATGGGACTGTTGATTGAAGTGCTACCACCAGGAAACCGCCAGTCAGCAATCGCTTGAAGTTAGAACTGTATTTCCCAGTTCTGGATTTTCTCGTGTTTGATCTACTCATGTTGGTGGCTCCTGTGTGCGACGAATTAATTTGAGGCAAAGCATGTGGACGGGGCAGGGGGACGATTCACGATTTCCGTTTATTGGGTAAGCTAGTTTGGGTCGATGCAAGCCGATGTCGAATCGATCTCAGTCGCAAAGACCATAGACACGAAACGCAATCGCATCGCATCGAATACCGCCTTGGGCTGGACTGTCGTCAAGCAAACCGTCTTAGGCAGATGGTATGCCGAACGTTATCGCTGAGTATTTAGTTTAACACGGACACTTTTGATCGCACACTGCCATGAAGAATGTATTAGCAATTGTCGCGCACCCGGATGATATTGAGTTTGTGATGGCGGGTACGTTGATTTTGTTAGCCGAACGGGGCTGGAATACGCACTATTTTGATATTGCGAATGGCTGTTACGGCTCCATGACAATGGATCGCGAGGAAACGGCACAAATTCGCTTGGGGGAAGCGCGAGCAGCAGCGGAGCTTTTGGGCGCGACCTTTTATCCACCCATTTGCAATGATTTGGACATTCAGTACAACTGCGAAAATCTAGCGAAAGTCCTCGCTGTTGTTCGTCAAGCGAACCCGACGATTGTTCTGACCCATTCGCCAGTCGACTATATGGAAGACCATGAGATAGCGTGCCGCTTGGCGGTGACGGCAACATTTGGCAAGAACATGCCGAATTTTTGTTCGACGCCGGACGTTCTCCCGTGCACGGGACCGGTTGCAGTTTATCATGCTCAGCCGCACGGCAACCAAACTCCGGTTGGCGATCCCGTAGTGCCGCAATTGTTCGTTGATCTTGTGCCCGTCATGGCAAAGAAACGCGAAATGCTTGAGTGCCATCGAAGCCAGCAAACGTGGCTTGATACAACGCAAGCTATGTCGTCTTATGCCGAGACGATGATGGAACTTGGCCGACAAGTTGGTGCGATGTCTCGACGTTTTGCATTAGCCGAAGGTTGGCGATTGCGAAGTCCATTAGGTTTCGGGCCGGCCGATTTCGATCCGCTTGGGCACGCCTTGAGCGACGTTTCCTGCCGACGGTAGTGCTTGACGCAAACCAAAATTAGCAAGTGGCCTGCAGCTTAAGGAAAAATGCGACGGGATCTTCGTATTGAAAAGTGAACGACTGATGTGGCAGTCCAACAAGTGGATCGCAACCAAGCAACTCGGCTGGCTTCTTAGGTTCAAAGGCTTCGATCAGCCCGCAGGACCAAGCCAAATAGCCAATGATGGTTTCTGGGTGAACTCCTTTTTCACGCATCGTCGAGAGACGTGAGTCACCGTGTCGTTTTGCAAGTCTTCGTCCATCTGGTCCAATGACCAAAGGGACGTGCACCATATCGGGGGCTGTCCAGCCGAGAGATTCGTAAATACATAATTGTCGAATAGTGCTTGGAGCCAAATCGTCGCCACGTACAACTTCGGTTACGTTCATGTCGTGATCGTCGACAACAACAGCCAACTGGTAAGAAGGAAGTCCACTGGATCGCGCGATCACAAAATCTCCTAGTTCGGTTGCTGGGTTCATCGTTCGTTCGCCCATAAACTTGTCGACCCACGTCACATTCTTGTCGGGCATCCGAAATCGCCAACTGAACGAAGCCGATTCCTTAGTTAGTTTATGAGCAAATTGCGATGTCCGTTTCTTACAAGTTCCGGGATAGACCATTCCGTCGATTTGGGATTCGTGCGGAGCGCTTCCAGCCCGCTCCACGTCGCTTCGCGTGCAAATGCATGGGTAAACGAGTTCGCGATTTTTTAGGTCTTCTAAAACTTCCATGTACCGATCGACGCGAAGACTTTGGATCATCGGGGGGAAATCAATGCCGTGATTCGGGCCAATATCCCAATCCAATCCAAGCCACTGCAAATCTTCGATCGCTTGCTTGGTCGCCCATTTCTTAATTCGCGGCGAGTCCAAATCTTCGATGCGGAGGAGCATTTTTCCTTGACGGTTTCTGGTGTACAGCCAAGCTAACAAAAAAGTTCGTGCGTTTCCCAAATGTTGAGCACCGGTTGGCGAAGGCGCCAAGCGTCCAGTCGAAACAGTTGGACTGGGCTGCGTGTTCGCGAAATCGATCATTGGTTCTGGCAATTCTTTTTCGGGCGGTGAAATTAAAACGAATTCGAAACGACAGGGTTGCGAAGCTTAGGTGTTGTACCTTGCTCCCGTTCCAAGCGATATGCCCGCGAGATGTGCTCAATATAATTCAAAGTCGAATGGTCCGTGAAATAATCGATTTGCCATAGACGCAGGGATGCTAACAGTCCGCGCACTTGATCTCGAAATCGTATCCAAGGTGCAAGCTCTCGAACCACACCTCGCGAATTCAAATAAATTTCGCTACCGGTATGTCGATAGCCAAGCCAAGCTGGCGGAACTCGTGGAACAATGTCATTGTTATTGACCCAGCGAAAGTGAGGGATCTTGACGTAATTGATGTACTTGCGGTTCCCTACACGAGGCGAGCCGAAGGTAAAAATCGCCAGCGGGTTCGTTGGAATTTGAGAAAGTTTGCAACGTCCCGCCGAAATGGTCGCCATAGCACCACCCAGAGAATGACCGGCAAACCAAGTCGAACGTTTATTCTCCCGCAATTGCTTTTCGAGCATCGGCCAGAGATCGTTCACTTCGGTATTGAACCCTGCATGCAGCCTACCAACCTCCGTCAGTACAGTCCAAGCGTAAGCGTCCGCGCGAACATCATTCCATTCGTGCGGTTCCGTGCCGCGACAGACCACAAAACAGTCGTCGTCATTTCCAAAAATGTATGCTTGAGCGCCATCCCGATCGACGAATCTGCATTCTGTAATTCCCATCTCCTGCAGAAGGGGTTGGATGATACTCTCGGAAAAGTAGGACAGTCGCGACAATTCCGCGAACAGCAAGGACTTGCCAAGCCAAGAAAGATCTTTTACTGGACCGTTCAGCTTCGATTCTACTCGTATCTGCACTGCCGCTTCGTCAGTTTTCTCAGCAGAATCTAGAATTGACGAAGTTATTGACATGTTGGTGCTTTCATAAATTACGGCGAGCTCCTGAGCGCTCGTCGTTTTGCCATGTCATTAACGGAACCAATAGGTAACGGGATTTTGCGGTAGAGATTAACGCGTCGTGTCGGAAAATTCGCAGGTCGCAAATTTCCCGTGCACGCGACCCTTGCGATATACAGCAGAGTGATATACAGCAGACCTATTTCCGCTCGTCCATCGGAACAAAATCCCTCGTCGTGTAGCCTGTGTATATTTGTCGAGGTCGTCCGATGCGTGTATTGGGGTGTTGATGCATTTCGGCCCAATGGGCAATCCAGCCCGGCAATCGTCCCATTGCAAACAGCACCGTAAACATTTGAACGGGTATGCCCATCGCGCGGTAAACTATTCCGGAGTAGAAATCGACATTCGGATACAGCCGTCGCTCGACGAAATACGGATCCTTGAGAGCGACCTCTTCCAGTTCTTGAGCTACTTCGAACAGTGGGTCCTTTCGGTGCATTTTACTGAGCAAGATATCGACTGCGGATTTAATAATCTTGGCTCGAGGGTCGTAGTTTTTGTAGACGCGGTGACCGAAACCCATGAGTCGGAAGTTACCCGATTTGTCCTTTGCCAAGTCAACATATTTCTTGACGTTTCCGCCGTCTTCGACAATTCGCTGGAGCATGTTGACACAAGCTTCGTTTGCGCCACCGTGAAGCGGTCCCCACAAGGCACATATACCCGCTGACACCGATGCAAATAAATTCGCGTTCGACGAGCCAACCATTCGCACCGTCGACGTGCTGCAATTTTGTTCGTGATCGGCGTGCACGATCAGGAGCAAGTTGAGTGCTTTGACGAAATCCGGATCGGGCACATACGGCTCGCTCGGAACCGCAAACATCATTTGAAGGAAATTCTCACAGTAATCCAAACCATTGTTAGGATAGATGAAGGGTTGACCAAAGGACTTCTTGAAACTGTATGCCGCGATGGTTGGGAGCTTGGCAAGCAACCGATGGATAGAAATGGTCACTTGTTCGGGATCATGTACGTCGAGGGAATCTTGATAGAACGTCGACAAGGCTCCGACAACCGAGGAGAGAATCGCCATCGGATGAGCATCACGTGGGAACCCGTTATAGAAAGATCGCATGTCCTCATGCAACATCGTATGACGACGAATCGACTGTCGGAAATTAGCCAGTTGCTCGGCATTGGGTAGTTCGCCGTAAATCAACAAGTAACTCGTTTCGACGAAGTCGCAGTTGGCGGCGATGGTCTCGATGGGATAGCCGCGGTATCGAAGAATACCGGCATCACCATCCAAATAAGTAATCGCGCTGGTAGTCGCACCTGTATTGGCGTAACCTTCGTCTAATGTGATGCACCCAGTCAACTTTAAGAGCTGGCTGATATCAATCCCTTTTTCGTTTTCAGAGCCCACAACGATTGGCAGTTCGCAATGGCGTTCACCCACCGACAGCGCCGCAGTATTGGTATCTTTTTTGACAGCTCCGAGGGTGGACGTCATGAAAAACTCCGGTAATAGAAATTGGTACGATTCGGAAGCGATGTGGGCATAAATCGGCGGTAACTGCAGTTCGTCTTGTGTCGACAAAGTAGCTTAACTTGCGTCGACAGGGAAGGCTCATAGTTTAGCCTTAAAACCACACTTCGACAATCGACCCGCTCGTTTTCACAGTGCGAAGAAGCGTCTTCGAATGCACTGCGTTTGGCTTGATATTACCAAGCTTTCCGATCACATTTTTCGATATTCGGGTATCGCGGAAAAGCTTCACTCGGTAGCAATTGTTGCGGAGGGCTGCTCCGAATGAGCTCGACCTTCATCTTCGTTGTCGGAGTGGATAAGTCGAACTCGGCGAATCTGCCGCGAAGTGGCTTTGAGGACTTCGATCCGAACATTCTCTAGTTCGATTTCCTTGCCTTCGAGCGGGATTTCGCCAAGCGTATTAATCACAAGCCCTGCGATGGTGTCGTAGTCATCCGAAACGGGTAATTTCCAGCCCATGAGTCGATTCAATTGATCCACCGACGCACGTCCCTCGGCGTCGACTGCTCCGGTTTCTTCGTTGATACGAATCAAGCTTTGTTCATCCACGTCCAATTCATCAGCGATTTCGCCGACGATTTCTTCCAAGGCATCTTCGATTGTCACCACACCGATGAATTGGTGATAGTCGTCGACGACAACCGCCATGTGATTCCGTTTGTGAAGAAAATCTCTCAAGAGTTCGTTAACTTTACGCGAGCCTGGGATTCGCCAGACGTCCCTTAGGATGCTTCGTATCGATGAGTCTTGCCCGGTACGATTGTAGACCAACGTGAACAAATCTTTTACGAATAAAATCCCGATGATGTTGTCCGGGGAACCTTCGAAAACCGGCAATCGCGTTCGACCGAAATCGTCGACTTGACGAATGATCTCATCCAACGGTAGCGATACGTCGATAATGTCCACCATGCTACGCGGGGTCATGATTTGGGAGACGTTGCCTTCGTCAAGGTTCATAACGCCTTGAATCATTTCGCGAATGCCGCGACCTACTAGACCGTCGCGTTCTCCTGCCGCAACCAGAGTTTGAATATCGTCTTCCAAAGCCTCTTCGTCGAATGAATCGAATTCCGTGTCGTCACTCAATCGATGGCCAATCCAACTAAAAAAGTCGGCCAAGGTTGTGAGGGGCCGCGTCACTTGAGCCAGCGTCTTCCAGAACAACCATGTATGAAACAGAATTACCGTAGAGCCATACCGGAGCATAATGCGTGGCAACCAAACGCGTACCAGCATCAGCAGCGCAATCATCCCCGCGATTACGGACCAAGCGATGTATGCCGTCAAGGTTGTAGGAGCGCCGTCGGTTTCGTTGCTCTTCCAGCCGACTGTGCTCAGAATCCAAATGGTTACGGAGAAAATCGCGAGTACGGTTCCGAATAGGAAAAGGTATTCCGAACTCGTCGCGGCTTGCTCTTGCAAATCGAGAACTTCACCGTACCGCTCGCGTTTGCGTTTCAGTCGGCAATACGATTCAAGCGATCGACCACTGAAATGCGCGAATAGGTGACTTCCAAAACCGCCAATGACGGTCAAGAAGATTCCTACCCAAGCTGTGATCTGCCAAGCGAACAAACTCATAAGTGTTTTCTCTGAGAACGAATCGAATCCGGTTGTTCATCCGCCGCAAAGTTCTCCTCCCAAACATCTGTGCCATGTTTGTCCGCCGCCGCTACGCCGAACTGCATCAAGTAATCGCGTTCTGCGGCTCGCATGTCGCTGGCTCCGTCTTCGTCAAGATCGTCTAATCCTACCAAGTGCAACACACCATGAATAACATACAGCAAAAGTTCGTCATCGCCGCTCCAGGGAAGTTTTTCCGCAAGCCGATAAGCCGTTTCGACGCTCACGATGACTTCGCCGTCGATTGAATCTTCGGTTTGATCGAATACAAAACTAATTGCATCGGTCGGCCAGTCGTGGTCGAGATACTTCTTGTTCAGATCGCGAATTTCTTCATCGCCTACGACCGCCAGACTGATCTCACCTTCGCTAATCCCGTAGTCGCTGGCGATGGTTTCTGCAGCACGGATGAGCCGTTTAGCATCAAACGGCCAACGATCGGTATCGGTCTCAACTGCCAGATGAATTTCTACGCTCATAGTTGCCAACCTACGCGGTCTGCTGGCCGGGATACTTGATACGACCATGATAAATCGCGGTCAAGCTTTTTACCAAACTCAGTTTTACTTGATCAAGTTGGCAGAGCGTGATTCCGCATTCGTCGAATTGTCCATCCAACAATCGCTTCATTGCAATATCGTCAACCAAGTTTTGCAGTCGGCCAGGGGTGGGTTCCACGAGCGTCCGACTGGCACTTTCTACCGCATCGGACAACATCAGCACCGCCGCTTCGACTGTCTGTGGTTTGGGACCAGGATAGCGGAAATCCAGATCGGAGACTTCTTCGCCATACGGACTTTCCTCGCTCTTTTTAGTCGCTTGGCGAAAGAAATATTCCACGAGGGTTGTTCCGTGATGCTGCTCGATAAAATCAATGATGGGTTTGGGCAAATTATGTGCGCGGGCCAAGTCGGCGCCGTCTTTGACGTGCGCAATAATGACAAGCGTACTCATCGCCGGCTGCAACGTATCGTGACGGTTATCGCCTTGGCTTTGATTCTCAACAAAGTAATTTGGCTTGAACTTCTTTCTGATGTCATGAAAATAGGCTCCGACACGCGTCAGCAAACCTTGAGCGCCAATGCTGTCGGCGGCAGTTTCTGCTAAGGCAGCGTCATTGATCGAGTGATTGTAAGTCCCCGGTGCGCGCTGCGCGAGTTGAC
>JANMNK010000377.1:0-6074 GCA_031373875.1 Pirellulaceae bacterium
CGGGATTTGTCTACTTCCTCGGGAAACTTCGTTTCGACTTTACGTTCCCCAGCCATCGTCTGCCAATGATCACCCGTTTCGATTTCGGTTTTTACTTTGCTGGTTTGAGTAACCAAATCATCCGGTTGACGGTCAGTCGGATAACTTTTGGTCCGCGTCCCGTCGTAAACAAGGAACCCCATGAGCGATACGATCAATCCGAAAATCAATTTTTCGGTGTGGTTGATAAAGAACTCTTTTATCCCACCGCTTGCCGAGGAGGCTTTCGATAGTTTTTGCGATTTACTCGCTTTGGATTTTGAATCTTTTTCAACGGGAGCCGAATCACCGGCGCCCTTTTTCTTCGTTAACTTAAACATCAATAAATTCCTTCTATGAGCATTACGCTTTGATAACGAACGCTAAGTATCGCGAGGCCTATTGAGGCTGGCTGGGCGGATTTGTTGGTGGATTTGTTGGTGGATTAGTGTTAACTGGTGTTCCAGGCAAGGTAGCAGCACCACTTGGGTTCGCCGGCGGCGTTGCAGTTGCTGGCGGATTGGTAACCGGCGGACTTCCTGCCGGTGTATTTGGCTGAACAGTCCCAGGTGGGGTCTGAGTTCCATTCGGTTGAGTGTTACCGCTGGCATTTGGGTCGACAGGAGCAGGCTGTTCGCTTGGCTGCACCGTCCCGCTTGCTGCAGCTGGGGGCGTCGTTTGAGCAGGCTTGGGTTCTTCTACCGTGGTAACCATCTTGGTTTCGGTATTCACTTTTTGAAGTCCCAGTTTCGCCATATCAACGGGATTGTAGAGATAGATGATGCCGTATACTTCGACCGGCAAGTCGAAGGAACTGGCGGTGCCAACGCCTGCATCAGCGCTGCTGCCGCCCGACGGACTTCCTGAGCCTGGATCCTCGGCACCTTCGGCACCTGCTCCAGCGCCGCCACCGCCACCGAGGCTTGGTCGCCCGGAACCAGGGCCGCTCGCTGCACCCGCTCCTGCACCACCTGGACCTGGGGCAGCATCTGTACTCACGCGGACTTGACGAATTTCTAACACCATTTTTGCATTACCGCATTCCGTCAAAAGATCATTGATTTTTCGTTGATCCATTTTCTTGAATCGAATGCGTACTGGGATTCGTTTTGCGACAGCGAAGAATGCATCTTCGGGGTTGTTTAGTTTCATTTTATTTCTTAAGTCCTTGCCGGTAACCGGATTGAACTTTGCATCAACATAGCGCATGTCGGCAGGGTCTCGCGTGGGGCCTCTCCTTGCGGCAGCAGATGGTCCGCCACCGCCCATAGCGTTGTACCCTGCGGGCATAGCGCTAGCTCCACTTGCCCCGCCAGCATTCATTCCCGGCATTGAGCTTCCGTAAGCAGAGGAGGCAGAGGATGCTCCTCCCGTGATTTCGCCAGCGCGTCCCATGGCGCTGCTGCCGATTCGGATAAATTCAATCTCTTTGATTGCAGCTTGAAAATTCTCTCGAGCGCCTTTGTTTGTCTTTGCGATGATATCCAAAATTCCACGAAGTACCCAAAGGTCTTCTTGGGTATAGCAAATCTGCAAGGTACTCGGCGCGATTTGCGGGTCATACCAATAACAAATGGTGTTCAGAAGATCTTGCTGTGATGCCGCATCCCAAACAACAAGTGAATCTGTCACGGGTAACGCTGCAGCACCTGGACCGCTTGGCCCGCCGTAAATGGAACCGCCAGCGCTCGGAGGCGGTCCGCCACCACCACCGGGCATTCCGCCGTAAGCACTGCTTTTGACTCCCGACAACTCCGCCTGCCATTTAGATCCAATGATGCGAGCCAAATTTGGAAATACGCGCTGAATATAATCGCGGTAAACTTCACGATCACTCGACTTTAAAGGATCCTTTTCTGGTGGCATCGGAAATTCAAGAGCCAACTCAATCGGACGAAAATCTTTGACCTTTTCGAGTGCGTCTGGCAGCAAAGCTTCTGCAGGCCAGACGAAGATTTCCTCTTGATTTTTGTATTGTTTGTCCCAGGCATCCCGCACATCCGTTGAAACGCTTGCGATGATTCCATCCATTTGTTTGTTGGAGATTGAATTCGGATGCGTCGCGGCTGCAGAATTCAACGCCGTCACTTGCGTATATTTCTGATCCAGAGCCGATATTCGGGTCGAAATCGTTTCGGTCAAACTTAATCGAGCAAGCACATATCCGAGTATGCTTAACAGAGCTACCAAGCCGGTCAAAATCCAGAAGTGGTGCTTTTTAATGACGACCAAGAACTCTTTTAACTTATCCATGTTTAACGCTCGATTTCAAACTAAAATAACTTAAGGTTACTGTGCGGACCCGAGGGAAGTTCAACGACCATTCATTGCTACCGAGCCATCTTTGCTCGAATTGGCTTGCAACGAACCGTCTTTCTTTTGAGCGGCTTCCATTGCTTTCTTTTTCGCTTGCAATCGGATCGACAATGGAGTTTCTTGCCAAACAAACTGCAATTTGAAATAAAAGACATCTACTGCAAAACTTGGTGGGACTAGTCGACCTTGTTCATCGCGAATTTCTGAACGACCGGTGCCGCCGGTCGCGCCTCCGGGTTCGGTGCCGGGGCCACCGGATGTGTCGCTCGCTCCGGAACTTTCATCGCCTACACCGCCACCCACGCCTCCACCGCCTCCCAAGCCTGGTCGCGTGCCTCCGCCAAGACCAGGTCGACCTCCACCTGCCCCAGCAGCACTTGTCGATTTTGTTCCTGCGATTTGGAGATAAACAGGGTTTGGAATTTTTTCCCCACCCTTGAAACTGTAGTTCATCACGATTGGGTGGGAGATACCGAGTTCTTTCAAGGAAAAATTGACCAAGTTTCCGTCGATATCCGGCAACTCAACAGATCCATTTTCAAAATAGTTAACGAGATATCGACGAAGATGATCCAACTTTTCTTCTCCGCGTTTTCCGTTGTAGAAATGGTATCCGTCAAGTTCGATAACCCAACCCGGTCCAGTCAATTTGTCTTCGGGCGCAGGTGTAACAGGAAGGGGTTTTCCGTCTGGTCCCACGGGCTTTGATGCACCGGCTACACCTAGCAACTGCTCTCGTTCGAGTTTTTGTCTTGAGTACTCATCCTTTATCGCTTTCGTATACCACTTGCTCAAGTCGTCCTGAAACTGCGATTCAACTTTCTTGAAATGGAAATCTTTTCTCTCTTCGAATTTGTATTCAGTCGGCGAAATGTTAGGATCCTTTTCAAGCTTTGGATCGCGGTTCATCCCATGATAAATAGCCGTGAGCAGTTCGAGCCACAGAACGCGACGATCGGCGTTACTGCTCACTTCCAATCCGATTCGTTTTAGTAATTCCACTTTGTTTTTCAGCGTATCGTCCTGGGACTTCAAACTGTCAGCGGCGGATTTGGCCTGCGAGACGTTATCCTCGGCGGTTTTCCATTTTGACTGATCGACGTTTGCGACACTGGAAGACATGAAGGCATAGTTCACGATCATTCCGACCAGCAATAATGACACCGCTGCAACCACCCAAGGCTTCTTGGCCCGAACGACTCTTTCCATCACGATTTCGCGTGGCACGAGGTTGGTGCTAATCGGTCCTTGGCCTAGCATTTGGAGGCAAAGGCCATAGACCACGCCGAAAGCCAACTGATTTTCTTTGAAGGCCGGCGCGCCTAAAACTTCGCTTCCCGTCAACCGTTCAAATTTTTCCAATGCGTTGACTTCGTATCCAAGGTTCTTATTCAAATAAGGTTGCAAACCTGGCAGTTTGACCGTATTTCCAAGCAGTACGATTGACTCGATATCCGCTTTTTTATTGAGTCCTTTGAAGAAGCCGATTGATCGTTGGGTTTCCGTAACCAAATCATTAAATATCGGACGCATCGCTTGAAAAACAAGCTTCGGATCGTCCGCTTGCATCGCATTCCGTTTTAGATGCTCGGCTTTGGCAAACGTCAGTTTCAAGTCTTTGGTTAATTGTCGTGTAAAGTGGTTTCCACCGATTGGCATGTTGCGTTGCCAAACTCGAAAACCGTTTGTAACAATTAGATCCGTTGCGTCCGTACCCAGCGACAATAGCACGATCGATTTGGGAGGATGTTCCACATCGAACGTTTCGTTCTGCAATCGTTCCGAAAACATGTCGTAAGCCAGCATGTTGTATACGCCGAGTGGAGCAAGTTGAATAACATCCACATCGATACCCGCGTCCCGGAAGGGCTTGAGCGCGCGGAAGACCGCTTCGCGTTTCATCGCGAACAAGCCGACTTCGCTTTCCAGTGCATAGCCATCTTCGACGTTGCTGCCAGCCATTTGCTGGAAGTCCCAGATTACGTCATTCAAGTCGAATGGAATTTGTTGTTTGGCTTCGTACCGAACTATGTCTGGAATCTTTTTTACTTCAACCGGCGGCGGCTTGAAGAATTTAGCTAAACCGTTTTGGCCGGGGACACTGATGCCGACCTTGCATTGGCGAACATCATTTCGCGAAAGGAATTGTTGCAGCGCGTCGGCCACTAATTTCTCTGGCTCTGCTTCGGGCTGCGAAAGGATTTTTGGATACTCGATAAAATCGTAGGATTCCGCGACGACAACATCGCCATCCAGTCGGCAGCGAAGCGCCTTCAATGCCGCTTGTCCAACATCAATCGCCCAAACACTTAACGTCTTTTTGGCCATACTAATTTCCTTTCATAGGCGGTTTCACGGAATCAACGAGGGCGTTGAGCGAATGCAATACGCCCAACCCCCAGCAACCCAGTTGCCGTCTATGTCCATACCTTCGACGTTCAGAAAAGTTTTTTCAATGACAAGTCGCGGGGAAAGTGTAGACGTTCCCCGCCGAAATCTATCTATATGTTACCGAATAACAATCAGTGCTGTCAAATTTTGGGGCAAAGATTGCCAATTCGGATGACTTATATGCGCTACTTGTCTAGCGAACCTTCCGTCCGAAAAGACTCAACATTTTGGCGGCATTCGTCGTTTTCCGCGTGAACATGCAAGGCCGCAGGAACGGGAGGACCGTATTTACGGTGCACGAGTCCTTTTCGAACTTCCGAACGATTATTGGGATTGAATCATCTAGACTGGCTTGGGAGCGTAGGTTGATACGAAGTTTGTTTGTTTGAAAAGGTTCATTTTGCCGGGTTTTCAAGGCCCGTACCTATAGGCAATTCAACTGGCAAGTTATCCTGGACGGATGCTTCGTTGCGTTGATTTGCCAAGAAGTTAGGGAATCTGATTGTGGAGCTAGGAGCGAAATACCCCCTATGAGTTCGATTGATGGTCCGCAGCCGATCCAGCGACTGGCTTTTGTTTTACCAAGTTATGGTCTGGACGATTTCCCGACGAAATTAGATGAGGCCGTTGCGGCGGATTTGCATGCTGCATGGACGTGTTTGTGGCATCCGGCGTTAATCGCACACGCCGGCGCTGTACCGGAATGGAAAAGGGCGGATGGAACGGCACTCGATATCGAATCAGCGTTGATTATGTGTCCCAAAGCGGCCGAATCCAAAGTGGATGCACCGATTCGAGAGCGTCTTGAATTGCATAACTGCGTGTGGGTGTCAAGCCAACAGACTCGGACTGAGAACTTGGTAAGTATTGCGAAAGCAATGGCTTTCCCAGGAATTCTCGATATCACTCCGATGGTGCAGCAAATGTTTGCTTTAGGCTATGCATTTTTGCAACTCCATTTGTTGACGCGGCGACTCAGATATTCTTCGAATCTCGATCAACCGCTTTTCGTCGAACAAGCCATTGAGGCGGCTAAAGCTGCTGTGAACAATGATTCGACCGAGTTCGAGCGTTGGATTCAGTCGGCGTTTGACCAGCTAGCCCAAGATCGCGATCACTATTACTCCCAAAGCGCTTATCTGATCGACCTGACTTTAATTGCCAAGACTACTTTGGGAGCGTCGCTAGAGCGGCAGTTGGGCCAAAGCGGGCCACAGAATTTCCTCGCGTCAGCTTCGTTGATGCAAACTTTAAAGAGCAAGTCGCCCGAAAATTTTGAATTGTTGCGAGCAGCGAATGCCGAAGGTCAACTGAATTTGATCGGCGGCTTGGAAATGGATACGCCATTG
>JANMNK010000387.1:0-5596 GCA_031373875.1 Pirellulaceae bacterium
CGACTGGGGGCAGTTCTTGGGGCCAGACGCACAAAGCGCCGTGGCATCGAGCAAGCTTCCAACAAATTGGAGCGAGACGAAGAATATCAAATGGCACTCCAGTACTCAGGGGCTGGGGTGGTCTTCGCCCGTTGTTAGCCAGGGCAAAATCTACTTTACCGCAGCCGCGCCTCAGGGTGAAGAACAAAGCTTGATGTTGCTGTGTCATGATATCGCCACCGGAAAGGAAATCTTTGCAGTCGAGATTTTTCGGCAGAACTCAGATTCTCCAGCAATTCATTCCAAGAATAGTCACGCAAGCCCGACCCCGATCATTTCCGGCGATCATGTATACGTTCATTTTGGTCATCAAGGCACCGCGTGTTTAGGCCTAGATGGAAATATCCGTTGGACGTCACGCGAACACACTTACAGCCCAGTTCACGGAAATGGGAGCTCGCCCATTCTGGTTGACGATATGTTGATCCTCACATGCGATGGTGCTGCGGAGCCTTATACCTTGGCAATTAATGCATCTACCGGAAAAGATGTTTGGCAAACTCCGCGTGGAATCGACGCACCTAAAAAATTCTCCTTTTGTACGCCTAGCGTCATTCGAGTAGGAAATCAAACCCAGGTTATTTCTGTGGGGTCTGGCATCACTCAAGCTCTCGATCCCAAGTCCGGTAGCGTTCTATGGTTCGTACGCCACGAAGGTTATTCGATCATTCCTCGGCCGCTTTATCACAAAGGCCTACTCTTCATTTCTACCAGCTACGATAGTCCTCAGTTATTGGCTATCGATCCAACGGGTAGCGGCGATGTGACTGACACGCATGTCCGCTGGACACATACGCGAGGAGTATCGCATACCCCATCACTGATCGCTCACGACGATTCGATCGTCATGGTCAGCGACGGCGGTATTGCTTCGGCTCTCGATGCCGCCACGGGAAAAGAGATTTGGAAGCAACGCTTGGGCGGCAACTTTTCTGCCACACCGTTGCGTGCTGGCAAACGCGTCTATTTCCAGAGCGAAGATGGCGAGGCCATCGTATTGGATCTATCGTCTAAATCTGAGCCTAAGGAAGTTGCACGCAATACTTTGCCTGGGCGGATATTTGCCTCCTATGCCGTGTTTGGAAATGATCTCATCATTCGAACCGAACACGGATTGTATCGGGTAGCTGGCAACTAATCGCTCTTAACTGTTTTTCAGCGTCCCATTTTTGCCGATTAGCACGAGGTTTCGATCGCAATTGGTTGTGGTACAGAAGAAATCCAACAACTGCGCGAAGGTATCACTGCCAAGCAAGGTATGATAGAAGCGAAGATACAGTAGGATTTCGTAGTGGGTTTTCGTGAGAAACGGGCAGGCGATGGATTCAATTAGCGTTGTCATTCCAGCGTTCAACGAAGAAACGGTGCTTGCAAGAGTTGTCACACAGCTTCGTGAAGTACTTGGCAAGGCGCAGATCGACCATGAGATTTTGGTTGTTGTTGACGGCGCAACAGACAACACCGAATCGGTCGCTCAAGAAGTAGCCGATACCGTCGTTACGCACCCGATGAATATGGGATACGGTCGCAGTCTAAAGACCGGAATCGCAGCAGCACAACACGACCTCATCGTGATCACAGATGCCGACGGGACATACCCTATCGAGAGAATACCGGACCTAGTAGCTATGTCGGAGCACTTCGATATGGTGGTGGGGGCTCGAACAGGCACTGTCTATCAGGGAGGTTCGGTCAAGCGAGTAGGGCGCATCGTATTTCGCTGGTTGAGTGAATTTGCGACCGGCCAAAGTATTCCTGACATCAACTCGGGGCTAAGAGTATTTCGCCGGCGTCAGATTCTGCAGTTCTTTCCACTGATCAGTTCCGGTTTTTCGTTCACGACAACTTCGACATTGGTCTACTTGTTGAATGGAATGTTTGTGCATTATTTGCCCATCGAATATCACAAACGTCATGGCGAGTCCAAAGTCCGACATGTACGCGATTCGCTTCGGGCTCTGCAGATCATTATCGAAGCTATCCTACGATGTAATCCTATCAAAGCGTTCTTGCTGCTGATCGTTCCGTTGCTGGTGGCTTCCGGCGTCTTCTTTGTGTTCAGTGCCTTTGGTAGGAACGGAATAGCTTTCTTGGCAAGTGTCGCTTTCCTCTGTTCAGCCGCGATTCTCATGGGTGTAGGCTTTCTAGCAGTTTGTCTTTTGCCTATTCGACCTGTCGTCCATGCAGATAATCAAAAGCCTTGGAAGGCAAAGGAATGACGACGGTCTCGACTTCGCAAAATTCGAAATGGCCAAGCGGACAAACTCCCATCGGACAGTCCACGATGAGTCCCGCCATGGGCCAGATGGTTCATTACCCGCGATACTTGCTTGAAAACTTAACGTCATGCTTAGGGCAACGAGTTCTTGAGATTGGAGTGGGAAACGGTCAATACACTCGTGAGCTGTTGGCCCAAGGAAGGCAGGTTCTCGCGACCGATATCGATCCCAGTTGTTTGGAACAACTTAAGCAATCGCTCGATGCCACACATCGCGTTCAGTTCTCACCGATTGATCTCGAAAACGAATCGACCGTTGCACAACTTGCTTGGTTTCGAGCCGATTCCGTGATCTGCTTAAATGTGCTCGAACACATCAGCGACGATGAACGCGCGTTGACAGCCTTACGAAAAAACGTCGAACGACAAGCGAAGATTGGATTAATCGTTCCCGCGCATGGTTGGTTGTTTGGGCGAATGGACCGCGAAGCTGGCCATTTTCGTCGTTACTCGCGCTCGATGTTAAAATCCAAGTTGATAACGGCTGGGTGGGAGGTTGAGAAGATTGCATACATCAACCTTTTCGGAGCCGCTGGGTGGTTTTACCACAATCGATTTAGACGGGATGCAGGATTGGCCGATAAACAGGTCAATAACCAAATGCGTATGGCGGACAAATTATTGCCAAGACTGGGGGCTGTAACGGACCCTCTAATTGGCCAGATCGCTGGCCTCTCCGTACTCGCGATTGGGCGAGCTACGGCGTGAGTATTTCAACTAAGTAATTAAGTTTTCGATCGAGGCTTACGATGTGCGGAATTGCGGGAGTGCTATGGTTGCAATCGCCCCCGCATGTCGAGGAACGCATTGGATTAGGAATGCAGATGCTCTCCTCGATTGAGCATCGCGGTCCCGATGACGGAGCACTGCTCGTCGACGATACCATCGCGCTTGGCCACCGCCGATTATCCATTCTTGATCTTAGCGAACGCGGTCGACAACCAATGACCAATGCGTCGGAACGATACTGGATTTCCTACAACGGGGAAATCTATAACTTCAAAGAACTGAGAGCGGAACTGGAGCATAGCGGGTACGTCTTCCATTCCAGTACCGATACTGAGGTCGTGCTCAACGGATTTGAGGAATGGGGCGAATCGATTCTGAATCGACTAAACGGGATGTTCGCAATCGCTGTGTGGGATTCAGTCGAGAAACGTTTGTGGTTGGCACGCGACGGTATCGGGATAAAGCCTTTGTATTACAGCGAACAACCAGACAAGTTCTTGTTTGGATCGGAAATTAAAGCCATCCTGGCCGACTCCACGCAAGTCCGCCGACCGGATTGGAGCGGCTTGCGCGAGTATTTTACCTTCGGCTATTGCGGCGCACCAAACACAGGATTCCAAGGTATCAAACAGCTCGAAGCAGGCGAGTGCCTTTGGGTCCAAAGCGGCAAAGTACAACGACGCAGATGGTATCGCTTGCCTTATCCTGACGCGCCTCCAGTAACGAACGGAGTCGAAGCCTTGGAAAAAATATCTGCAGCTCTCGACCAATCCGTCCAACGACAAATGGTAAGTGATGTTCCTGTCGGCGCTTTTCTCAGTGGCGGAATCGATTCGTCGGCCATCGTTCGGAGCATGAGCCATTTTAAGAGTGCGTCCGAAATTCGAACTTTCACGATTGCATTCGAGCAGGATTCGTTTGACGAGTCGCCGTATGCCGAACAAGTTGCGCAGCGTTTCCGCACCCAGCATCAATGCAGAACCATGAGAGCGGATATGGGTTCCATTCTAAAAACGCTGGTCAGTCATGCTGAAGATCCGTTGGCAGACAATTCACTTCTTCCCACGTACTTGCTTTGCAGTAGTGTGCGTCCCGATGTGAAAGTCGCTTTGTCTGGTGACGGCGCCGATGAGTTGTTCGGTGGCTATGTAACGTATCGCGCTAATCGACTTGCTGAACGGTATCGGTATATTCCAGAAGTGTTACGCAATAGAATAATCGAGCCGCTTGTTCGACGCTTGCCCGCTTCCATGAGCAAATATCATTGGACGGCCTTAGCAAAACGATTTGTTGATGGAGCCCAACAGCCTTATCCGCTCAGTCATTGCAGTTGGCGTCGGATGATTTCCAATGAATTGGGCAATCGAATTTTTGCTACGAACAAGTTCGACTTTGGCGATACCGCAGCATTGAATCGCTATGCAAGCGTCTTACACGACGCTCCGGACTGGCTATCGCCGCTCGAGCAGCAACTTCACATGGATCTGCGATTTCATCTGCCAAACGATATGTTGGCTAAAGTGGATCGCATGAGCATGGCACACTCGTTGGAAGTACGAGTTCCGTTTCTTGATCAAGAATTTATCCGTGCGAGTCTCGATATCGCAGCGACTGCAAAACATAATGGAAAGAAAGGAAAGCTTGTACTTCGTAAACTGTTAGCGGGCGATTTTCCGAAAAGCATCGTGGATCGCCCTAAAGCTGGATTCGTTTCGCCTATCGAACGATGGTTAGCTAACGAATGGCAGCCTTTGCTTCGAGAATATCTCAACGCAGAATTTTGCGATCAAACCAAGGTGCTTCGTTGGTCCGAAATCGATAAATTAATTGCGCAACAAGCAACTGGTAAATTCGATCACGCCTATCCGCTTTTTGTGCTCCTGGTTTTTGCGATTTGGTGGAAAGTTTGGATAGCTCAAACGGAAGTTCCCGTCATCCAACAAGGGACTGTCGCCGAACCCAAATTAATCTTGCGAGTCTCCAGATCCTAATGGCAATGTCAAACTGCTTGACTTCGGCCTCGTTTTATTGAGTCCGTGGGATAGCCCGGTGGGTGAACTGACTACCGTCGGTCAGTTCTTAGGAACACTGGATTACATGGCGCCCGAGCAAGCAGAACGAAGTGGATCGGTCGATCATCGGAGCGATCTCTATTCGCTCGGGGCTACCCTGTTTCGTTTGCTAACAGGTCAGTTGCCTTTGGCCATGCTCCCGAATCAGTCGCCGCTCGAAAAACTCCGAGCATTGACGAACCATTCCCCCATACGTATTCAGACCTTGCGCAAAGACTTGCCGAGCGAACTTGCTTCACTCATCGACCGGTTATTGCGAACCGATCCCAAAGACCGTTCCGCCAGTGCTGCCCATGTCGCTGAGGCGCTGGAACCGTATTGCAAAGGGTCCAATCTAGTCGACCTTGCATCGCGTGCAGAACGGATTGCGTTGGCGGACGAACAGCTAGAGGCTCAGCCAATACACAGGATCTCAGGAACTGCAGGCAAGATCGGAGGGCGATCGGGTGCTTCGTGGTGGACCGTTGCGATGGCCGCT
>JANMNK010000430.1:0-8482 GCA_031373875.1 Pirellulaceae bacterium
GCCAGTTCACCGATCGTCATTTGCGAAACCGGATCACGCCACTGAGGTACGATCTCTGCCGCAGGTTTGATTACGAATGATCGAAACGCCATTCTCGGATGAGGAATCTTAAGTTCTGGCGTCCAAACGCGCTGATTGGAATAGAGCAAAATATCCAAATCGATCGGGCGAGCTTCCCAACGCATCTGTCGATGACGACCAAGTTTCGCTTCGACGGCATGCAGGGCTTCTCGCAAATCCTGAATTTCAACTTCGGTTTCGAAAGCGAGTACAGCATTCAAAAAATCGCCTTGGCCAGTTGGCCCGCCGATCGGTGGAGTGCGATATAGTTGGCTAGCGCGAACGGCGCAAGCGTTTGTCGCGTCGATAATTTCTTTAGCGGCCCGACGCATTGTATCGCGGGGATTGCCTAGATTGGCTCCTAGGCTGATCAAGCATTGCTGCATAACCTAGCCTAAGCCTTTCCCGCTGGATTTGTTCCAATTCCGCGCGCGATGGCGGCAACATCAACATCTGATGCTCCAGCTTTTTTTATGACCTTGGCCATTTCATGCACTGTTGAACCGCTCGTTATTATATCGTCGACCAGGAGCACTCTTTTGCCAGAAAACCTTGACCACCTGGAAACGGCAAATGCCCCGGCAACGTTTTCGCGCCTTTGTTCCGTTGACAGCAAGCCCTGCTTTTGCGTTTGACGCGTGCGGCGCATCCAAGTCCGATGGCAGGAAAGCCCGAGTCTGGCGGCAAGTACTTCGGCAATTAATTCTGAACTATTCGACCGATGAACAACGCGTCGCAGCCAGTGTTGGGGAGTTGGAATGATCAAGTCATAGGGTTCGCTTTGAATCGACTGGAAATGATCCGCGAGTAGCTCACCGAGCCGAAGCGCCAATCCATCATGGAACCGACTCTTGGCAAGGATAACCGCCGTTCGCAAACGATCGTCGTATGGGCCCAGGCAAATCGCGCGTTTAAACGACCAACGATGGCGTCGGCAGTGGCTACAATCATCGCCAAGCGTCGTAGAGGTGGGAATCGGAGCGCTGCAGCGGATACAGACGTGTTGTGGGGGGGAGAGCGATTGGACACAGGATGGACATATTGCGGCAAACTTTCGATGCCATTCGGTCATCTCGCTACAGATTTGGCATTGGGATGGAAAAACTGACTCTGCAAGTTCCGATAAGGCTTGCCGAATGGCGAACCGGCTCGAATTCGCAGCCGAGCGAAAGGCAGCAACGCCGCTTGCTCCTCGCCTCAATAAAGTAATTCCCATTAGACCACGCGTCCTTGTATACCTTCGCCCCCGAATTCCAAGAGCAGTATACTCCCCTACGCCAATTTCGAGTACCCGTTTGGTAAACTAGCGTTGGATACAATGGTAAGTGAAGAATTTTTCTCTGACCAAATCAAAGGTCGGCGATGGAGTACTTCGGACCACAGATTGGTAATGCAAGTCGTTTCGCAGCTTGAGATAAGTTGTCTTTTACGGGTAAGATCCAGAATGATGCAAGTTCCCCGAGAGAAATTCCCTAACTTTTTTCGCGTGCGTCAGACTTTTGCGACACCTCGCGTCAATGATATCCCAAGTCGAGTTCACAATGAATTGCGACGATGTGAGCTTGATCGACGCATCGCCCCAGGGCAGTCGGTCGCCATAACGGGAGGTAGTCGCGGCATTCATAATATTGAAACGATCCTGCGATCAGTTGTCGAATTTTGCAAGTCGTGCGGTGCGGTTCCTTTTATCGTGCCAGCCATGGGCTCTCACGCCGGCGCGACGGCCGAAGGACAAGAGATGCTGTTGGCTCGATACGGAATCACCGAAGCCAGGATGGGTTGCCCAGTCCGAAGCAGCATGGATACAGAAGTGGTGTGCACTGCGGCAGAGGGATTTCCCGTGCACTTTGATCGCAATGCATTTCATGCGGATCATGTTGTTGTCGTCAATCGTATCAAACCCCATACACGTTTCAACGGAGCGATTGAAAGTGGTTTGATGAAGATGATGCTGATCGGCTTAGGAAAGCACGCGGGTGCCTTAGTCTACCATCGCGTCATCATGACTTATTCATTTGATCAAATCGTACGCAGTGTCGCGCGCGAAGTTATCGCCAGATGTAAAATAGCCGCCGGGCTAGCGATTCTCGAAAATGCTGACGAAGAGACTGCCGATATCGTCGCGATCCGCCCCGAGGACATCGAAACGGAAGAAGCAAATCAGCTTCAACGCGTACGAGGCTTACTGCCGAAATTGCCATTTGATCGCGCCGAACTGCTCATTATCGACGAAATTGGCAAAGAGATTAGTGGCACGGGAATGGATACCAATGTAATTGGTCGCAAGTTTAGCGATCACTTCTATGTTGGGCGCGAGAAGCCTGAGATTCACAACATTTACGTTCGTCGCCTAACGGAAAAAACGCATGGGAATGCAACAGGAATTGGAATTGCTGAATTCTGTCATCGGCAGGTTCTCGAGCAAATCGATTTGCAAGCGACTCGCGTCAATTGTTTGACTGGCGGGCATGTCGTGGCGGCTATGCTGCCGATGGATTTACCCACCGATCAGGAAGCAATCGGTACGGCATTGACGCAATGTGGTTGGGGAGAGCCCGAAAAAATGCCAGTCATGTGGATTCGAAACACATTGAAACTACGTGAAGTCGAATGTAGCGAACTATACTGGGATGAGGCCCGGCATCGGTCTGACTTGACCGTACTGGCCTCACCGAGACCGCTTGATTTTGACCGTCAAGAAAACCTTATTGAACGATTTTGAACCCACCCCGCCGAGAATGAACAGCATGAAACGAACCCTGGAGTCCTTTGGTTGTTGCATATTGACAACATTTTGCTTCACGTATATTCAAGGCCAAGATAAACAAGATGCTCCGGCCGCACAACAACCAGCAGCTCCAAGTGCTGTCAAGGAAATTGGCCCATTAGCCGCATCTCAATTGCCCTCCGATGGTTTGCCGGCGATGATCTCGGAGTTTGCGGCTGATTTGCGGACGGTTCAGGATCGGTTTCGCGTCCCGCTCGATCCGCAAGTCACCGAGGTCAACCGCAACCTATTGAACGAATGGGAAAATCGATTGACGGCGTTTCCATTCGACTCTTTGACGCGAGAGCATCAAGTGGATTTTTTGTTGCTTCGAAATGAAATCACTTTTCGAAAGACAAAGCTTGAACTAGAAGCGGCTCGTGATGAACAAGCGGCCGCTCTCATTCCTTTCCTCGACTTAGTTCGGAAAATTTGCAAAGCCCGCGAAGAAGTCCAGCCCCAGCAAGCAGATGAGATTGCTGAGGTGCTCCAAAAGATTGCGAAAATCGCCGATGAAGAAACAAAAAGATTGAAGGATCGGAAAGCGACGGATAGCGAAGGCGAAGGCAAAGTGGATTCGATGATCGCTATTCGCGCTTCCAATTTGATTCGCCGTTTGAAACGCAGCTTGGAAGAAAGTCACAACTTTTACAAAGGGTACGACCCTGACTATTCGTGGTGGGCTGAACAGCCATTCAATGCGGCTAGCAAAGCAATGGATGACTACGCAAAAGTTGTTTATTCCAACTTGGCAGGATTGGATGAATCGGATCGCGACAAGATCGTTGGCCAACCCATTGGCGAGGACGGTCTTCAAGCAGAGTTGCAATACGCAATGATTCCGTACACGGCCGGTGAGCTTGTGAAAATTGCCGAACGGGAATTTGAATGGTGTGAAAAAGAAGCAACGCGAGCAGCTAACGACCTGGGATTGGATGGCGATTGGAAACGCGCGCTCAAGCACGTCAAAAGCTTGCACGTCGACCCAGGTCAACAGCCGGCCCTTATTCGCGAATTGGCATGGGAAGCAATTCACTTCCTAGAAGCTCACGATTTGCTAACGGTTCCGCCGCTTGCCGCCAACGGATGGCGGATGGATATGATGAGCCCAGAAGCACAAAAGATGAATCCGTATTTTCTCGGCGGTGAAAAGATCATTGTGTCGTTCCCGACCAGTTCGATGTCTCACGAAGAAAAATTGATGAGTCTTCGCAGTAACAATATCCATTTCTGCCGTGCCACGGTTCATCACGAATTAATTCCTGGGCACCACATGCAACACTATGCAACAGCACGATATCGGCCGTATCGACAAATGTTTGACACACCGTTTTGGGTCGAAGGCTGGGCACTTTACTGGGAAATGTTGCTTTGGGATCTCGATTTTCCACAGAATACAGAAGATCGAGTTGGAATGCTTTTTTGGAGAAAACACCGGTGTGCCCGAATCATCTTCTCGCTCAATTACCAGCTTGGACGATGGACGCCGGAAGAATGCATTGCCTACCTGACGGAACGTGTCGGGCATGAACCAACAGCCGCCGCTGCTGAAGTGCGGCGGTCGATCATGGGTGGGTATGGACCATTGTATCAAGCGGCCTATATGCTCGGCGGATTACAGCTTCGCGCGTTGCATAAGGAACTAGTACAAAGCGGCGAGATGACGAATCGGCAGTTTCACGATGCAGTCTTGCAGCAAAACTCTATCCCAATCGAAATGATCCGCGGTGCATTGACCAAAGAGCAACTAACGCCCGATTACAAATCCCACTGGCGATTCGCTGGCGAGCTTGAGTAGGCTGTCCAAAAATCAGATCCGATATTTATTCTGCTGCTATGATTCGAACGTTCGTTGAAAAGAACGCTGGATAGGGATCGTAGGGGAACTCGAATTCGCCAAACATTGCAACAAATCCCTTATCGGGAGCTTGCAACGAGAATTCGAATTCCTTGGGTGATTTAGACCGACTAGGAGTCGATTCCCATGTGGCATCGCGAAAGTCACGCGTTGTGGACCGAGCAAGCCAAATTCGAAAATCGTCTGGCGCTCTGTCGGATGACGCGCGCAGTCGAAGGGACTTGTCCGAAGCGTCCTTGGCGTATTCCCAATCGAGTTTGGGAAGTGTTTCAGTACCGTTCACGCCGCGATGCAATGCAGTTACGGAACCGATCACTCGCCCATAATCTTTGATTCCGTGCCCATTATTCGGAATGTACAAGAGCATTTTGTCCCCATGCAAATCTTGCCAATACAAGTTGCAAGCGTCGAGCGGCCAGTAGCGGTCGTTTGTCCCGAATATAAGAAGCTTGGGTTGAAGCAACGATTCGCGATATTTGTACGGATCAACGATGCACTGAAGCAATCGACCTCGGGGAGTATCGAGAGCTTGGTGTAGGTGGAGTTCTGTGTAATCTGCAATTTCATCCGAGTAGGAGCCCCAGGTCGCGACTTGATGATTCATCTGCTGCCCCATGTTGAGCATGTCGATGACGATCGGAGCAAGAGCATTGCATCTTTTATCGATGGCAGAGGTCAACCAGGTCGTCCATCCACGCTTGGAAGCACCGGTCACCGTGAAGGTATCAATCGGATGGTTCCATTTTTGTTTTGAAAACTCTTGAGCCGCGTCCATTGCCTTGACGGCCGATTTGACCATGGGCATCAACAGTGGCCAGTCATCGCCTTCGCCTTTCATAAATCTTTCGAAGGTTTCGGCGATGATCGCGTCTTCGAATTTGTTTCCGAGCAAAGGTTGATTGGGAACTTGCATCAGGATGACAGCAGGCGATTTAATTCCATCGGCAATCGCGCTGATCAAAGTTGCTTCGCCCGGTAAGGGCAGTTTACTTGGTCCATTTTCTCCCCACTCCTCACGCCAACTACCGCCTGCAATGAGCAGCAACGCAGATCGAGAGTCTTCGCTCATCGAATCGGGTTTGAGCATGTACACGACATGCTTCCAATTGGAACTTTGCCAGTTTTGAGAGACCAGATGAAGCCGCACATATTCACATCGCCCCACACGACCTTCGTCACGCAGTTCCCATCGATAGGACGCATCCTCTCGCGCTATGTAATCCTTCAAATGCTCGCTGTTCGCACTCGGCTTTTCCTGCGAACGGCAGAACGTGCAAAGGGTGAACGAGATTGTAAGCAAGCAGAAGGCTCGCGTAAAAACCATAGTAAGGCTCCGGAAGAGAAACCGACGTCAACTATTAGATGGTTGCGGGGAGTATAGGCTAATCGACTGACAAAACTGTCGCGAGAAATGAATGAAGCTCAACCTGCCTGAGCAAGTTTGCTTTCGTCGCTCGGAATCGGATTCGCAGCACGTTTGGATTTTCGGGAGAAGGGTCTCACTACTTGCATTGCGACCGAGTGATCTAAGTTTGGTCGGAAGACCGTCAACATGAACAGGGGCAAGTACCACGCCATATACAGGCCACCGCCATAGCCATGCCAAAATTGTGCAGCAATCATGACACTTGCTGAGCAGCTAAGGAGAGTCGCGAGATTCTTCTGAGCCGGCCAGAATACAAAGGAAAAAGCGAGCAGGATGAAGGCGACCATTACCGGCAAACGGAAATAGGGATGCCAGCCTAATCCCCAAATCCCCTGCAATCCGTCGACTGCGGGGGGGAAGACTCCGTACATGGCTCTTAAGTGAGAAACGACGCCTTCGGTTCCTAGGAACATGAGCGAAATCGTCATGACAATCAAAGCACCCGAAAAGCCAACTGCAAAACGCCGTAATCCACGTTGCCAATAATAGCTCAGCCAAAGAGGCAGCAGGAAGAATGGATAGTAGACCAAACCCGATGCACAACCCAAAAAGAAACCACCGATGATCGGTTGACGATAACTAAGAATGGCCAGGACCAATAATGCTCCTGGAATCATATGGTCCAAACGACCCGTCATTTGCGCCGTATAAGGCAGCAGAAGAAACATCGTCGATGCTCCGACTCCTGTTTTGATATTGTCAAAGTGAAAATAGCCGATTGCCACAATCCCTAATGCGATCGTTAAATTAGCGAGCACCCCAAGAATGCGTGCGAGATTAACACGCCAGAAACCAGGCTGGTCTTTAACGATCGCGAGTTGATTTTGATTTGCCGATGAAACTTCTTCAGTAGAAATGTCCGGCAACGTGTTTAATAGTACATAGCCGGGCCCTAATCGACCGCCCTGCATTCGTTGTTCGTCTGGAGTGCAAGTTAAAATGTTTGCCATCAAGAACAGGAACAAAGATACACCGATAAATGACAAACCACCGATCGATAAGTTCGGTTCCAAAAATGGGCGGCGAACCATGGCCGTATCCGCCAGCGTTCTTGCAAGCAAAACCCCGCACACACTTAATAACCAAACAAAACCCCAATATTCAAATTGCTCCGCTGTCCACGGTTTGGTAACCAGAGTTCGCTCGAGCCCAGGTGACTCGCTTTGCTCAAGAGCGGCTTGGGTAATACCGGGCACATTGTTGGGCGAAGGATTTGTTTCGCTGGTTGGAACGGAATCTCTTTGCCAAACAAGATGTGTATCCGTTGAAAATGATTGGCGAGGATGTTGCTCTGCGAGAGTGTTTGCGACATCTGCAATTTTGGAATCGTTTTCAAGAATATGTTTCTTGCGCCCTTCATAGACGAGCATCAATCCAGGCGTCAAGAGAATGAGCAAAAGGATATCGAGATTACGAACGCTCCAAATCCGATGGAACATGAAGTAGATACCGATAATCAGAAATGACGATAGGAATACCCATGTCGCTGGTTCTGGTCTTTGGTAGTAAAACAAAAATTGTCCCATGGAGACTCCAGATTACATTCCTGCTCCCGTGTGCTTTCGCGTGTCGCAAACAGTGAACAGTAAGTTGTTCGCACAATGCAAATTCTATACGATTTGCAAAAAAACTAAACGTGCGAACAAACCTAGAAGATACGCGAATCCTAGCAAATCGCAAAGTGTTCGGTACTTTCAAACATTAAAACTAAGCAGAAAAACCATAGTTTGCGACTGTAAAGCCCTTGAAGCGCTCAAACATGTAGTCAGCCCTCCCCGGATTAGATAGTCAGCCTGCCCGGATTAGACCAAACGCATTAGCGACCTGCTTTCACAAACAAACCCGCTCTCTAACGCATTCCCGTTTGGGTGACAATCCACATGAAACGCGCTACGGGGGGTGGTTTAGCTTCGCTATCCTCTAGGAAATACCAAATAGTTCGCGATCAATCGTCGTCAACTTTTACAGGACCTGACTCAAATCGAGACGCAATCCACCTTCGTGATCATTTCTCGACCTTTTTGCCTCGCATCATCTAAACAAATTAACAAAATAATCGACACGAAAAAACCGCTGCCAGAAAACTCTGACAGCGGTTCGGTTCTTTTTGGAAACTAACTTTGGCGAATTTTATTCGCGGCCGTAAGCGTTTGGATCTGGCTCGCCACCGTTACGAGTACCGAGAGCACCCCAAGCACCGTATGGACTCCGACCGAAAACTTGATTTTGCGATTCGAAGTTAGGAGCCCGAGCGTTGAGATTGCCGGTATCGATCGTGTCGGTGATGAACTTGGTTGCGACATCACCCAAGACAACGTGAGCACCACCTGGGTGATAGCTCGATGCCGAGTAAATACCCCAATCCCAGTCG
>JANMNK010000444.1:0-2540 GCA_031373875.1 Pirellulaceae bacterium
GCTTGGTTGTGTGGCTTGTCATGCAGCAGGAAAGTTTGAACAAGTCCTAGAGAAAAAAGAAGCACCAATCCTGGATCAAGTTGGCAGTCGACTGCGTCATGGCTATGTCGCGGAGATGCTCGGCAATTTGCACCAAAGTAAACTTGGGACGACAATGCCTGACTTGATGCATGGTCTGATGGCCAAGGAGCGGTCGGAGTCCATCGAAGCCATCGCTGCTTTCCTTCAGAGCACCGGTAAGTCGCGACGCCGAACGCGATTTGATAAGTCGGCCGCAACCAGGGGCGAGGAACTATATGCCAAAATCGGATGTGCCGTTTGCCATGGGTTTCCCGATGGTAGGCAAGTAACCGCAACGTCCGTTCCGCTGCCAGACCTTAGCAAGAAGTACACATACGACGGCTTGGCGGGATTTCTCAAGCAACCCCATTCCGTCCGACCCTCGGGACGCATGCCAGGACTAAGCCTAAACGATGATGAGATTCGCGAAATTGCAACTTATTTGCTACCGATCACAGACCCGACAGAAATTAGACCGAATACTCGTTTCAAAGTTTATGAGGGCGGTTGGGACAAGGTTCCTGATTTCCAATCTTTAAAACCAACCGGCGAAGGAACATGCGAAGGCCTTGATTTGACGGTCGCTAATCGAATATCGAATTTCGGCGCGAGCTTTGAGTCATTTTTGCTGATCGATTCCGAAGATACCTATCGTTTCCATCTGGGCTCGGATGACGGTAGTCGGCTTTGGATCGACGGCAAATTGGTTGTCGATGTGGACGGCGTTCATCCGCATCAAACGAGCAGCGGTGAAGCCAATCTCACGGCAGGTTTTCATCGATTGCGTGTCGACTATATACAGGGTGGCGGAGAATGGACAATCTCGCTCGACATCGAAAGTCCAAACCTGGTTCGTCAGCCTATCGATGGATGGGTATATTTGGCGGAACGCGTTCTACCAAAGCTTGCATCGGAAAAAGAAAGCGATCGAACCATCATTCAAAAAGGGAAAGAGCTCTTCGTTTCGACTGGTTGTGCCCAATGCCACAAGCTGAACTTGATCGACCAAGTCAAAACGAAATACAAAGCTTCGCTGAAACCGCTTGATCAAGTTAATGTCGATGCCGGTTGCCTTGCCCCTAAACCCGCAAAAAATTCACCAGACTTTAAACTGACATCAAACCAACGCGAGGCCATCGTTGCCGCTTTGGATCAAACCGCCCCCAGCGAGCGCACGGAGGAAGCACATTCTCGGTACGTGATGACAAAACTCAACTGCATCGCTTGCCACGTCCGCGACGGATTTGGTGGGCCCGAGTCAGACAAGCTCGAATTGTTTACCAGCACCATTCCAGAAATGGGTGACGAATCACGGATCCCTCCGTTGTTGACCGGCGCTGGGGACAAATTGACTGACGGGTATTTGCAGCAAGTACTTGCCAATGGCGCACGCGAGCGGCCTTATATGAATACGCGAATGCCGCAATTCGGAAACGCAACTTCGGGCTTGGCTCAACACTGGATCAAGTCGGATCGTGCTCAAACTGAATCCCTGCCAGATGTGGCCCCAGACACGGAGTCGAGAAGGCTAGCTGTCGGTCGCCAATTGATGGGAACGAAAGGACTCGCGTGTGTTCAATGCCATACATTTGGTAACGAACGGGCTATCGGAATTCAGGCAATCAATTTGCTCACAATGCCCCAGCGAATTCGACCAGAGTGGTTCCATCGCTATATGCTTGCCCCAACCAAGTACCGGCCAGGCACCCGCATGCCGGCAAGTTTCCCTGATGGCAAAAGCGTCTTAACGACTATCTATTCGGGAGATGCGTCCAGCCAAATTCGCGCGATGTGGGAATTCCTCAAGCAAGGTGACCAAGCGTCTACTCCCGAAGGATTGCAACGCAACCAAATCGTCCTCGAACCCAAAGACCGCGCGATTATCTACCGCAACTTTATCCAAGGCGTCTCGCCTCGCGGAATCGCCGTAGGATATCCAGGCGGCCTGAATATCGCGTGGGATACTCAATCTTATTCGCTGGCGATGCTGTGGCACGGCCAGTTTATCGACGCAAGTAAACATTGGCGGGATCGCGGAGCCGGTAACCAACGTCCCTTGGGCGATCACATTTTCCAGTATGAGATTGAACCACCAGTTGCTGTGCTTTCGGATGCAAACGCTCCCTGGCCTAGCCAATCCCCGAACAACCTTGGCTATTACTTTAAAGGTTATAACCTGGACAAACTCGGACAGCCAACTTTTCGATATATGCTCGGTGAGATCCTGGTCACCGACAAACCTGAGTGCATTGCATCGGAGAATGAAGATGCTGCGTTAAAGCGAACTTTGACGATCGAGTCTTCGGCTGAATCGACGGGCAAGGTATTCGTTCGTTTAGCCTCAGGATCGCAAATCGAAGCAACCCAGGATAACACATGGAAACTTGATTCTGAGGCTATACTTCACTTGTCGAAAAACGTGCCTGGAACCATCGCAGTCCGAGAGTCTCAAGGTAAAAAAGAACTGATTCTGCAACTGA
>JANMNK010000484.1:0-4855 GCA_031373875.1 Pirellulaceae bacterium
CACCGGATCTCGCAGAAGTGACCGATTGGATTACTTGGTCGAAGAGCAGCCGCATCATTCGTGCTGCTTGAATGAACGGTCAAGAATAGTTACCAGTCAAAAATAGGTCACAACGCGCTGAGTTGAAGGCTACTTCGCTCAGCGTTTTTTTATAATTGCACATACTCGCTGACGTTCGTTCAATTGGTTTTCGAGCTGAACATTTCACTTGTGTTACGTGGACGCCGTGCGGCGATTGCGACTGTCTAAGAAGCTAAGTTGCTGCCAGAGCATACCGAGTAATGGAGCCGGGTGATTCGCTTTTCTTGCTACTTCGAGCGGTGCTTCGAAGATCGCCGCCAGTTCCATAGGACGACGGGCGCGGTAATCGACACGCATCGAACTGTCGTACGGCACCATGGTCTCGGTCTCGCGAATCAGTCTGTCGATAACGGAGTCTTCGATTTCAAAGCCCGCATGCCGTGCGATCCCTTGCACCTCCTGCATGAGTTGCCTAACAAGCCCCGAGGCTGCCGGATCGGAAGTAAGTTCATCGGTACTTGCGTCGAGGACGACCGACAAGCCATTGAAGGGAATGTTCCAAAGCAACTTTTTCCAACGATCCTTGGTCAAATTCTCTGACAAGCCGATTTCAATTTTTGCCTGTCCGAAATCGCTTGCAAGGCGGTTTAACCAATTCGCGTCGATGGGAAGCTCGGATCCGTTAAGACCACGATAAGCACCCAGTACAACACGCCCGCAGTCGATGTGTTTTATTTGCCCTGGACCAACCTTGGTACAACACAAGAAAACGCAACCGCCAACTACTCGATTCGACCCGACATTTTGTGCCGCACGGTCTTCGACAAACAACCCGTTTTGCAGGATGACGACAATCGACTCGGGATGCAACAGAGGTTCAATTAGGGAACGGATATGTTCGTTTGCGGTTGTCTTGATGCAAACCACAATCACGTCGCATTGAGGCATTTGATTCGGTGAGCTATACACGTTTGCCGATGGAATCACATAATCCCCATCTCGGCTTTCAATACGTAGTCCGTGTTCCCGGATGGCATTTGCATCCGAACGAGACAGGAAGTGAACATCTAGTCCGCTTCGCGCCAGCAGTCCACCATAGTACCCGCCCACCGCGCCCGTTCCCACGATAGCGTATCGAAGTGAAGGTTTAGTGGACATGGCATTTGCCTTTCGAGAACGGATCGTGCAAAGCTACAGTTAGGGCTTTTTAATTGCAGCGGTCGCATGCAACAACTGTTCCTTGGGATAGAGAAACATTAGGGTCTGAGCATCGGTATTCCGGTCAGTTGTTGGGCGCGGTTGCTGGTAGCAAATAGGTGTTTGTCACTGAGCGCTGCCAGATTTTCATAGCCGCAGATCTTGAGTGTATGGGTAAGCTCGCTTACCAAACGGGTCAACACATCGACCGCGGTATCCGAAGGGGCCGGTGGGTTGGTCACAGCAAAACCGCTGGTGATATCACTGAGCCTGCTGTAGGACATAGGATCCACAGTCGCTGTTTTGGTCGGCGATTGGGGGGAGGCCAATCCATCCACAACAAATCCATTCACGCCCAACGCAACCAACTTGGCAATATCCGAACCATTGCGAATTGAGGCAGCCAGGAATATTGGAAGATTGGGGTTACCTGCCTGATTGGCTGCGTTGCGAGCGGTAACGGCGATCCACGGGTCAGGCAAAGCGGGCGATTCGATTGCGTCAGATCGATTGACCAGTGTAACAAAGTCCGCTCCACACCGGATGAGCAAGGTCACGTCGTCTCGTACGGCACCGGCCGGGATAGCAACACCAACCGGAATCGTCGACCCTGCCAGTTGGCGTAGGACTTCGATTTTCTTTGCCAATCGTTCTGTATCCATCACATCCCAAGGCCACTGAGCAACGCGCGGGTTCAACTGTAGCGTTGCGTTGTCTTTGGCGAACAACTGCAGTTCTACGATGTCGGCAGACTCCAATTCCGCGGTGTCGGGACACGAGTCAACGAAAACGGGACAACTACGAAAGGGAATATTGCTGATTGCAACTCGGCTAAGTGTCTTTGATTCCGCGACAACCGCTCCGCCGACAGATCTCATTGCGCCACATAGTTCATCGATTTGGTCGGAGTGCCACTGGGAGTTTATGAGGGCTCGCAGCACGAAGGGGCTGGTGATTCGGGTTTTAGCGTGTTTCTCTGCTGCTGAGAAGCGGCTAGTCAGATCGACTTTTTTGAACTCCTTCAATCGAGAATCCAAGCTTGCTGGAATAAAACAGAGTTCATCCAGAACATTGGCGGTGATCAATTGGGTCGGTAGTTGTTCGTTGCTGGAGGTCATTTACTTGGCAACCTTGTAGACGCGAAAATCGGCGCCAGAAGTTTTAATGCCTGCCTTTAACATTAACAAACTAATTCGGAATCGATCCGGTTCTTTCATTCGAACAGACTCTAAGTGCTCTGCCACGGATTCGGCTTCGCCTCGCATAAAGATTGTACCGCCTGTCATCCCGAGGCCGAGATCTTTGCCTGCCGAGCCACCGATAACAAGAGTGCCTGAACGCATGTTCATAGCAGCCTGCGACGCAACATTTCCTCGAACGACGATGTCCGCACCTTGGAGAGCGACGGCGCATCGTGGACCGGCCGATCCGTACACGGCAACTAACCCTCCATACCCAAAAGCACCCAAGGCCTCGCCTGCGTGTTCCCGAACGACGATCGAACCACCTCGGACGCCTTCACCTGCTGCTGAGCCAACATTGCCGCTGACTTGGATATCTGCTCGCTCATTCGCAACGATGCAATAATCCCCGAGCGAGCCTTCTATCCTTATCTTGATCGCGTGTCGTAATCCGGGCAGCACCAAATCATCGCGGCCTGCGTTGACGATAATGATTTCTTCCGCGCTGGACTGCAAATCGCGAACTTGGCGATTCACTTCGTCGACACCAATATTACGAATGTCCAGTTCCATATAAACCTAAACTGAGCGATTGAAAGCGAATAATTAAAATGTAAGGAACGGGTGACAGTCGGTTGATTGACGTAGCGAAGAATACGCCTGTAACAGACTTCGTGTTTTGGAAATAGTAGCAGAAAGCAACACTTTTCAACTGTAGCTAATAGCCCAATCATCGCAACTGGAAAGCTGGACGGTCATGTCAAACGTCGCGTGAAAAGGCCGGATTTGCGTAATTCTTTGACTTGTGGAAACCGAACGCCTATATTGACGGCCATCCCTTACAAGCAGGGTTTCAATGTGGTTAGGGTTTTCGGTTTTCAGCCTCTCCAAGGAAGCATCAATCATGTTAAGTCAGCTTAGAAATCGGTTACTTCGCGACAAGAAAATCGTAAAGCTAGCGAAGGGTCGACAAACGAGACGAATGCTCGTTGAGCGAATGGAATCTCGTCATTTGATGGCAGTACTTTTCTTCGATAATTTTGATCCGCTCAATTCTGCTAACTTTAGTTCGATATCAGGGGGACAAGCTTTTGGTGCTAGCGATCCTGCTAATTTTCACGATGGCAATACACTCTATTTTAATGGGAACGGAGAGCGCTCTGCCACCACCATTCCCATGAGTGTGGGAACAGCACGGCTTGAGTTCCGATTGCGGTTGGGCGATGTGTCTTCTCCGTTCGAGAACATCGACCATGGTGAAGAACTTGTCGTGGAGTGGACAGTCGATGGAGGAGGCAATTGGACTCTACTCAACCAATTCAGTGCAACCGACACCACTTTCATTCAGAGGAATACTTGGGCCTTGGCAACATTTGATGTTCCGTTAGCCGCTCAATCTCCACAAACACAATTTCGCTGGCGACAGAAATCGCACTCAGGAAGCTCTTTTGATCACTGGGGAATTGATGAAGTCAAAGTAGAAGGTAGCGGATTTTTTCTTACTCTTGGTGCTATTGCCCCCAGCCCACGAAATACACCGGTCGACGTAGTGGACGCATTGTTCATTGAACCCATTCAAGCGACAAGCTTCACAATGGATGACGTCCGATTATCTCGCGATGGAATCGATATTCCTTTGACAAGTCCCGCGGCGATCCAGTTGGTAAGTGGAAATAATTTTCAAATAACTGGCCTGTCAAGCTTCACTGGATTAGCGGGTCACTACGAGTTAATCGTTGATGGTCAGGTTCTGAATAGCGGGGGGATTGCACAAGATGTGCGTGCCTCGACGCATTGGGATGTTGATCTTGAAGTACCCATGTTGCGAGACGTTGTGGATGTCACACCCGACCCTCGCACAGGAACTGGAAAATCGGTTGCTTCGATCGATGTTGTCTTTTCGGAGGAAATCGATCTAACAACTTTTGATTTCAACGACTTGACTCTAACTCGTGACAATGGGCCGGATCTCATCGACTCTTCGGTTACGATTATTAAGGTGACCAACAGGACTTTTAGAGTCGAAAACCTTGGGCCGTTGACTGCCTTAGGTGGCAAGTATGCATTTATCGTGGATGGAGACTTTACGGACGTCAGCGGGAACCTAGGTGGAAATGTGCAGAGGGATTTTTGGTTGGCAAACGATCCACCCATACTCAACTTTAGTGGGACATTGATTTTTCCAGAGGATTCCCGTGCCCTCGGTCTGACCGGCGAAGCAATTGTGTCTGATGTTGATTCGCCCGATATGCGGGGCGGTACACTAACCGTAACGATCACGCAAAACGGAAGAGCGGGTGATCAATTGGGCATTTACCATCGTCCGCAGGCCTTAACGAGAATTGGTACCAGAGGGTCACAGGTTCTCCATCAGGGGCTTGTCATCGGTACATTCGCGGGAGGCGACGGCCTCAATCCGTTGATTGTGTCATTAAACTCCCGCGCCACGCCAGTCG
>JANMNK010000487.1:0-9490 GCA_031373875.1 Pirellulaceae bacterium
GGACGGTTATCGCTATCACGAATCGACTCGACCAATTTCAAACGATTGATCAAATCTTTCTTGCGTTGCTTGCTATTCGTTTCGGACATTTCAACGCGAAGCTCTTGCGACAGCTTGACCAAATCAAGATTGGTCAGCAGCTTTCGCACGGCCTCAGCGCCCATGTCCGCTTCAAAAGTACCTTCTCCGTACTTCGTCTTGGCTGCGCGATATTCTTCTTCGTTCAGCAATTGACAGGCTTCAAGATCGGTAGCACCGGGATTCACGACGACGTAATCTTGGAAATAGATGATCTTTTCAAGACTCGAAGTCTTCATGTCGAGCAAGTTGCCCAAACGGCTGGGCATAGCTTTGAAAAACCAAATATGAACGATTGGCGCCGCCAATTTGATATGACCCATGCGTTTGCGACGTACACGACTATGCGTAACTTTCACACCGCAACGATCGCAAATCATTCCTTTGTATTTCATCCCGCGATATTTACCGCAGGCGCACTCCCAGTCCTTTTCCGGGCCAAAGATACGCTCGCAGAACAAACCGTCTTTTTCCGGACGATAAGTTCTGTAATTGATCGTTTCTGGTTTTTTCACTTCGCCAAAAGACCAACTTCGAATGTCCTGTGGACGGGCCAAGCTAATCTTGACCGAAGTGTAATCGTTAACGCGATCGTAAGTTGTTTCAGCGTTAGCCATGTACCTGGGCTCCTGGTTACGTGCACCAAATGGTAATTGGGTTGCGTCTATTTCGTTTTGATTGGTGAATACTAGCCCAGCCTTAGCGGCGACAAACTAGTAAACTCTCAAGCGATTTTGAACGGTATATATTGGTTACACCGACGGCGAGTTTCCACCGTCGGTGTGAATTGTATTCTTCTTACAAGCGACGCTTTTCGAGTCGCATGTTCAGACCGAGTCCTCGAATCTCATTCGTCAAAACGTCAAAGCTTGCCGGAGTACCAGCTTCGAGAGTATTCTCGCCTTTGACCATCGATTCATAGATCTTCGTTCGACCTTCCACATCGTCACTCTTGACGGTGAGCAGTTCCTGCAAAATGTAGGCAGCTCCATAAGCTTCCAAAGCCCAAACTTCCATTTCCCCAAATCGTTGACCACCAAAGCGGGCTTTACCGCCGAGAGGCTGCTGGGTGATAAGAGAGTAAGGACCGGTGCTACGAGCGTGAACCTTGTCATCAACAAGATGGTGAAGCTTGAGCATGTAGATGTAACCGACCGTGGTCTCCTGCGACATCGGTTCGCCGGTACGACCATCGTACAAACGGACCTTGCCGTGAGCAGGCAACCCAGCTTCGGCCAAAGCTGCATTAATGTCAGCTTCTGTACCGCCATCGAACACAGGCGTGATGGCCTGAAACCCAGCAGTCGCTCCTGCCCAACCCAAGTGGGTTTCGAGAATCTGACCCACGTTCATACGACTAGGAACACCCAGCGGATTGAGAAGAATTTGCAATGGCGTTCCATCTGGCAAGAACGGCATGTCCTCAACCGGCAACACCTTGGAGATAACCCCCTTGTTACCGTGACGTCCTGCCATCTTGTCACCGACGCTAATCACGCGCTTGGTAGCGATATAAACCTTTACCATCTGCAACACGCCGCTGCGAAGTTCATCGCCACGCTTCATGCTGTTGACTTGACGATCGCGAATGTCAATCGCTTCTTCTACTGCAGGCCAAAATTGTTTGTGAACCTTTTTGACGTCTGCATGCAGATTTGCATCAAGCTTGTTTAAGAGACGGGAAAGATTGAATGTCTGTGCGCGTTCGGCCATGTATTTTGGATCTTGACCACCGGACAATGGCGTACCATCGTGATCCGTGATCTTGCCACCGATCGCCTTTTCCATTTCCTCAATCAGCGTTGTAAACGAAGTTGAGATTTCTCGGCTGCCTTCGGTTTCGATCTTCTTAAGCTCTTTTTCGAATTCCTTGCGCTCGTCTTCCGACAAACTCATACGACGGGAGAATCTCTGGGTATCAATGACAATACCTTCGACACCGGAACTTACTTCCAAAGAATCATTCTTAACGTCTTCGCCAGCTCGTCCGAAAATCGCGTGCAACAATTTCTCTTCCGGCGTAAGCTCGGTTTTGCTCTTTGGCGAAACTTTACCTACCAAGATATCGCCAGGACGAACAAACGTACCGACCTGCACAATGCCTGACTCGTCAAGATTGCGAAGAGCTTTTTCGCTCACGTTCGGAATATCACGAGTGAACTCCTCGCGACCAAGTTTTGTTTCGCGGATTTCGACGTCAAATTCTTCGATATGTATCGAAGTATAAACGTCGTTCTTGACCAAATTTTCCGAGATGATAATCGCGTCTTCGAAGTTGAATCCGTCGAACGACATGAACCCAACGAGAACATTTCGCCCCAGCGCAAGCTCGCCCAAATGCGTTGCTGCACCATCCGCGATAACCTGACCTTTTTCAACCTTGTCACCAATTCCAACAATCGGCTTTTGGTTCAAGCAGGTCCGTTCATTCAAGCCCTGAAACTTTTTCATGTGGTAGATGTCAGGCCCAATTTCAATTCGAGTCGAATCGACAAAGGTTACCTTGCCAGCTCTGCGAGCACGCACAACCATCGCGCTGTTAACAGCAACTTCTTTTTCCATGCCGGTCCCGACGATCGGTGGTTCAGCCACCAACAACGGAACAGCTTGCCGTTGCATGTTACTACCCATCAACGCTCGGTTAGCATCGTCATGCTCAAGGAAGGGAATCAACCCTGCCGAAACACCGATCATCTGACTTGGAGCAATGTCCATATATTGAACTTGTGCGGGCTGAACGATCTGGAAGTCACTGCGATGCCGAGCGATCAACGCTGGCCCCGCGACCAACTCGCCATCCTTCACCGCAACGTCAGCAGGAGCGATAAAAGCATTCGCTTCTTCATCCGCTCGCAACCAAACCACTTCGTCGCTGACCGCGCCTTCTTTGACAAGCCGATAAGGGGTGATCAAAAATCCGTACTCATCAACGCCCGCATAAATTGCCAAGGAGCTAATCAATCCGATGTTCGTTCCTTCAGGAGTTTCAATCGGGCAAATTCGACCATAGTGCGAAATGTGAACGTCGCGGACTTCGAAACCAGCTCGCTTGCGATTCAAACCACCAGGACCGAGAGCCGACAACCGGCGCTCGTGAGTCAATTGCGAGAGCGGATTTGTTTGGTCGACGACCTGTGACAACTCACCTCGACCAAAGAAATATTCGATCGCCGCACTAATGCTCTTTGGATTCACCAAGGAACGAGGAGTCATATCCTCAACTTCCTTGAGGCTCATACGCTCTTGAACCGTTCGACGGAGCTTCAAAAAGCCCTTGCGAAGCTCTTCACTGGCCAATTCGTCGATCGTTCGTAACCGACGATTACCGAGATGGTCGATGTCATCGTAGTGCGCGCCATTTTCACCATCAACAAGATCGATCAAATAACGAATCGACGCCATCAAGTCTTCCGGCCGAAGCGTCATCTCATCTTCTGGCACATCGGAATTCAATTTGCGGTTAAGCCGAAAACGCCCAACACGACCTAGACGATAACGATTGACATCAAAGAATTTTTCATGGAACAACGTACGGGCTTTTTCCAACTGCGGTGGGTTGCCTGGACGCAATCGTTGATAGATCCGCAGCAAAGCCTCTTCGTGACTGCTTGTGTTGTCTTCCGCCAAAGAATTCAATATGTACTGAACCTTGGGAGACTCCATCACCTCGACCGACTTCACGCCAGCAGTACAAATGATCTCAGCAACGTTTTTGAGTATCTTTTGACCAGCTTCGACAATGATCTCACCAGCTCGCTCGCTACCAGTTGGGTAAACGACGTCATCGACAGCGATCTTGCCTTCAATCTTCGGAACGCTTCGGCCATCAGTAATCTTCTCTACGCTTGTGTCATAGAAAATTTTAAGCAATTCGGCATTGGTGCTGAGCTCCTTGCTCATCGCACGCAACAACGTCATCACCGAGAATTTACCGCTTTGGTCAATGCGAACCGAAAGACTGTCTTTCTTGGTAACATTGACCTCGATCCAACTACCACGCTCAGGAATAACTCGACAACTCGGAACCTTCCGGTCGTTCGTTCCTTCGGTCTCTTCGACGAAATCCACACCCGGCGAACGATGCAATTGACTAACGACGACACGCTCAGCGCCGTTGATAATAAACTCACCACCCCCAAGCATCACCGGTATATCGCCGAGATAGACCTCTTCCTCCAAAGGCTGCTCGCGATTTAACCGCAACCATACCTTGAGGGGCTTGCCATAAGTCAGCCGCAACTGGCGACACTCCTCAGGCGTAAAACGAGGCTTACCTAGTTCGTAACGCAAATACTCCAGAGTAACGCTCTTGTCGTAGCTCTCGACGGGAAATATCTCCCGAAAAACAGACTCGAGGCCTTGATCTTTGCGCTTATCATACGGCACGTCCTCTTGGAGGAACGCCTCGTAAGAAGCTGTTTGCAAAGTCGTCAAATTCGGAATTGGAAAAGGCTCAGCACCTGACCCAAACCGACGAATACTCTTGGGTTGAAGCCTTCGCTGGGAAGAAGTCGCCATAACGGAACAATACTCCTAGACGCGAGTCAATACCTGACCGAAACATAGAAAAAAGCACCGACGCAAAAGCAAAGCAACGCGCTCGCTCGGAACGAAACGCTTGGGCTGCCAAACCAAGCGCGCAATATCAGCGGTCCATTCATTCGGCGCGAAATTAAGATAGGTGCATGAAGATAGCAAGCCAACATCCAAGGGTGGCAATATACCCTACACGACCCGAACTGGCAAACCCAGTGAGGGTCGATAAATGGGCACAATTAGGAAATTTTTGAAATCAGCGAAAGAATGGCACTCGAAATCAACGGACAGCCTACGGTTCGCAAACTGCCCATAACCCCGAAACCGGCCGAACTACTTGAGTTCGACAGTTGCGCCAGCTTCGGTGAGCTCTTTCTTAACCTTCTCAGCATCTTCCTTGGAAACGCCTTCCTTGATCGTTGCCGGAATGGCTTCGACCAATTTCTTGGAGTCCATCAGGGAAGCACCCGTGATGTTCTTGACGACCTTGACTACGTCAAGCTTCTTGTCGCCGAAGGATGTCATCACAACTTTGAACTCGGTCTGCTCGGCAACTGCCGCAGCGCCGCCGCCGTCACCGGACGGAGCAACCATCATCATGCCACCACCAGCGGCGGCTTCGATGCCGTGTACTTCCTTCAAATAATCGCTGAGCTCTTTGGCTTGCTTCAAAGTAAGACCAACGATCTTTTCGCCCAAGCTCTTGATATCATCCGCAAACGCAGTTGCTGAATCGGACATGTTTCCCTCTCAATTTCGTCAAAAAAAACCAAACCTCGTAATGTGCCGGCGAGTTTTTAAACCGAGCACTTCAAAATAAAACTCCGCGAGATTGACTTGCTCTAAAAAGTGCAATCCAAATTCGCCGGACACCACTGTATTTTTAAGCATGACTTTCGAGTTAACCTCGACGGCCACGCATCATCAAACTGACTCTGCTGCTGGAACTTCCACTTCTTGATTTTCGATGTGCTTTTTAACCTGACTAGCAAGCTTTCTTCCAGGACCAACAATCTGACCGACCAAATTGGTACCCGGTGAAAGAATCTGCCCAAGCAACAAAGATATCTGCTCTTGTCGACTCGGCCATTTGCTAACAGCACGAACCTTGTTCGCATCCATACCTTCGCCGTCCAGCACTCCGCCCTTTATCTCAAACTTGGCGAATCCGCCACGTTTCTCGATTGTCGTAATTTCTTTGGCCAAAGACACAAAGTCCTCACAGCCCCACACGACCGCGATACTTCCTTCGCAACTCGCAAACGCAGGCTGAAGATTGGTCTTATCAGTCGCACGGAAAGCCAAGCTTCGCTTGACCACCAGCATCTGAATGCCCTTTTCTCTCAACGTCTTCCGGATCAAAAAGGTCGCACCGGACTCCATCCCAATCACATTCACAAGAATGGCATCGTTGACACCATCGAGCCGATTTAAAATGTCTCGGGAAACCAATCTCTTTACAAGCTTGCTCATGATTTGCCTTTAACCGAACCGCCTACCACAATTATTTTCAAACAACGAACTAAGCTGAAACACGAATACTTGGAGTCATCGTCGCACAAATCGACACCGACTTGATGTACGTTCCGCGAACGGCATTCGGCTTGAGCGACTGAACAAACTGAACAAAAGCTCCAATGTTTTCGACAAGCTTTTCGCTGTCGAAACTCATCTTACCGACAACAGCATGTAGATTGCCGCCTTTGTCATTACGAAACTCAACCTTACCGGCCTTGTATTCGCGAACAACTCGATCCACATCCGCGGTCACTGTGCCTGCTCGCGGCGAAGGCATCAATCCGCGAGGACCCAGCACTTTACCCAAAGGACCGACCAAACCCATCATGTCCGGCGTTGCAATACAAACGTCGAAATCGACCCAGCCTTCTTTGATCCGCTTTGCCAAATCTTCAGCGCCGACGGTGTCGGCACCAGCAGCCTCGGCCGCCTTGGCCAAGTCGCCTTTTGCAAAAACAACCACTCGCTGAACTCGACCAATCCCGTGCGGCAAAACAACACTGCCTCGAATCAGTTGATCCGCTTGTGCTGGATCGATACCGAGATGCATGTGAATTTCTACCGACTGATCAAACTTGCGAGCCGGAAATTTTTTAAGAACTTCAACAGCTTGAGGCAAAGCCAACGGCGCCTTGCCAGTCGACTTCGACAGCATCGCTTTCATTGCTTTTGAAACTACCATTGCGTTGATTACCCTTCCACCTCAAGACCCATACTTCGTGCGGTGCCTTCGATCATGCGACGAGCATGCTCCAAGTCGCGGGCATTCAAATCCGCCATTTTCTTTTTGCAAATATCTTCAATTTGCTGACGCGTGACTTTACCCACTTTTGTTTTGTTTGGCTCACCTGAACCACGAGCGATACCCGCAGCCTGCTTGAGCAACGATGCGGCAGGCGGACTCTTGGTCACGAACTCGAACGTACGATCCGAATAAACGGTTACAACAACCGGAATCGGAGTGCCGTTAAATTCTCGCGTTCGCTCATTGAACTGCGAGACGAACTGACCCAAGTTGATCCCGAACTTACCCAACGAAGTTCCAACTGGTGGAGCAGGGGTTGCAGACCCGCCCGGAACCTGAAATTTCGCCTGACCGACTACTTGTTTCGCCATACCTTATCGCTTTCGCCGCCGAATTTCGACGAACACTCCAAGTGATTCAAAAATCTAAAATTAACGACAGGAAAGAAAGCCGGACCGGCCATCCCTGTCGCTACTAACTAAATTGACTCTATTTGCCAGTGATCCAATTCAACTGGCGTACTGCGACCGAATATACTGATAATCACGGTCACACGACCATTCGCTTCATCGACCTTATCCACTTCGCCTTCGAGATTCTGGAAGTAGCCTTCCTTCACTCGTACGCGATCCCCATGCCGGAAAGGTATCGTCGTCTTAAGCGATTGCTCTTCTTCGGCATCAGGGCGCACGAGCTTAATGATCCGCTCAACATCAGCGGCTTCCATTGGCGTCGGCTTACCACCTGAACCGGTAAAGTCACCTACCCCTGGCGTCTCCCTAACGAGAAACCAACTGTCGTCATTGACGATCATCTGGGCCATTAGATAACCGGGATACAGTTTACGCTTAACCACCCGGCGCTTGCCCGCACGCGTAAACTCAACTACATCCTCAGTTGGGATGAGTATCTCGCCAAAACACTCTTTCACACCAGAAAGTGCAATCCGCTTAAGCAACGCTTCGCGAATCGAATCCTCTCGGTTGAACGCCACCTTGATGATATACCACTGCTTTTCTTGCGCGGCATCGTCGGCGGTGACTGTATTTTCTTCGGAGTTTGACACTGTTTAGACCTTGCGCCAGTACAAACGATCGCCAAAAAATCACTTCGCTCAATTCGAACGAAAACAATTTCTCGGCAAACCTCCTGGCTATAAACCTAGGCGACCAAAGCCGCCCAAGAAACTAGGAAATCTTCAACGAAGTGAATATTGATTGCCACAACAAGTCATAGCTAAACAATAAAATCGCGAGGAAGAAGATGGTAAATATAACAACCAACGAAGCCTTGACAAGCTCAGATCGCCCCGGCCATGAAACCTTATTCAATTCCGCTTCGACGGCTATCAAAAAGTCGGCAAATTTCGGCCAATTAACCAACCGATAACCGAACCAAACCCCGATCGAAAGCAACAGCAACGGTAATCCATATCGCAATGCCTCGCCGACAGACGACGGCACACCCCAGTCGCTGAACGAATAATCCTTCAAAGCGAACTCGAAAAGCCGCCAAGCCATCAATGCAGACACGATCCAAATCGTCAAGCATGTAACTTGACGAACAGTGCGTCCTTGACTTTTCTTGTAAATCGAAGCTAAGAAAAGCTCGTTTACAAATGACCTGCCACCTACAGCCTCTTCGGTTGACATCGGATCTTCGTTCCAAACCAAAAATAAAAATGAATCAGAAATCGATCACACAGCAGGGGCGGAGGGAATCGAACCCCCAACCCCCGGTTTTGGAAACCGGTGCTCTGCCAATTGAGCTACGCCCCTGTTTCGTCCCGCTCATGAAAGGAGCCTGCACGAACCGTCAACGATCCGGCAGGCCCATTAATTTTCAATTTATTCTGAAACCGAACACCAAATCATCTACTCGATAATCTTGGTCACAACGCCTGAACCGACCGTCTTGCCGCCTTCGCGAATAGCGAAACGGACACCGTCATCCATAGCGATCGGCTTCTGCAATTCAACCGACAACCGAACGTTGTCACCAGGCATGCACATTTCTGCTCCTACCAAGTTGGCAGTTCCGGTTACGTCCGTCGTGCGGAAGTAGAACTGAGGTCGGTAACCGCTGAAGAACGGTGTATGCCGACCGCCTTCGTCCTTGCTCAAGCAATAGACTTCGGCTTCGAACTTCTTGTGAGGCGTAATCGATCCTGGCTTTGCCAAAACTTGACCGCGTTCGATTTCTTCACGCTTGATACCGCGGAGCAAGCAACCAACGTTATCGCCAGCCTTGCCTTCCTTGAGTTCTTTACGGAACATTTCGACGCCGGTCACAATGACCTTACGCTTTTGGTCTTGCAAACCGATGATTTCGATTTCTTCGCCGACCTTGACAACGCCGCGCTCGATACGACCCGTTGCTACAGTACCACGACCTTCGATCGAGAAGACGTCTTCGACAGCCATCAAGAACGGCTTGTCTTCTTCACGAGCAGGTTGAGGAATGTAAGCATCAACGGCATCCAACAAATCGCCAATGCACTTGTTCTTTTCAGGATCCTTAGGATTCTGATAAGCAGCAACTGCACTTCCGCGAACGATTGGAATATCGTCACCAGGGAAATCGTACTTGCTGAGTAGTTCACGAATTTCGAGC
>JANMNK010000488.1:0-4347 GCA_031373875.1 Pirellulaceae bacterium
GCCGGTATGCTAATGTTCGGCTTTTGGCCCAGAGCATCGATAACCTTGCAAGCTCGTTTGTTAAGCCTTGCATCACCAAAATCGCAGCCGCGAAGTTCACCAGACAGATTGAATGCACTCATCAACCCAACTTCCATGAATTGAAAAGACTCCTCGTTCGAAACAACTAACGGCAAATGATTCGCAGTTGCCCACCCAAAGTCCACCCCACGCTCGCCAAATCAAAACCGGCAAATACTAGCAAACTTAGAGAGATATGTGGTACAACGAGACTGTCTTCGGGGGAGAAAGGCTGGGGATGAGGGGGCAGAGATTTTCGAGCGAGTCAGGGGTTCGCTTGTGTTTGAGAGCGGTTCAGGAATTTTTGACTTCGCGGGAGTTTTCAAACTGCTTCGCTCCTCAACCCCCGACCCCTTCTCCTCGGAGTACCGAAGAGAAGGGGAGTAAGCATCGAGCGACAAATCAGTGTCGCCTTTCGATCCGAAAAACATGTGTCATTTGGTTCTTTTGCGTAGCGAAAGAAGACATTTAAAAACCGCACGATGCTAAGAAAGGATCGAGATACCCCTTCTTCTCGGAGTACCCGAGACCGCAGACTTTGAATTATGAACACGGAGTGGTAATGAACACGAAGCCTACATTTGACGATGGCCCGCTGATAGCTCACTCCCTTCTCCTCCGTCTTCGGCTGAGAAGGGTTGGGGATGAGGGGCAACGCCGTTAAGTAAATTTTTCCTGGGAATATGCAATTGCAGTAGCATTAGGACGCTCAAATAAATAAGCCAGACTCCCGAACAACCCCCGGCAACACGTCGAGAATAAGGAGTCTGGCTATGAAAAATGATAGCAAGGATGCTACGAATAACAAAGCACAACTTTCGACACAAGGAGAGCAATTGGCGAAAGCTTTGGATTGGATTCTCGAAGGCGAGAGTTTCGCGAATGTACAGTTACATGGCAATGTCAATTGGATTGTTTCGCACTTGGTGCGTGTGGCGATCCTTTGGGTGTGGAGCAGCAAACGGCAATTGGTTGAGTCGGCCAATGATGCGATTGAGAAAACAGTGGAGATATGCAAATCGACGGGCATTAATTCATATCAAGTGCTGACGAAGGCATTAATCAGGTATGGCGTACCGATACTCGATTGCTTGCAACGGCGGATGCATCAGTTAATGGAACGAACGGATAGTCTAAATTTTCGGATTGGTATTTGGTTGGTACTGGCGGTGGACGGCTCGCGTCTTGATACACCGCGCACCCGAGCCAATGAAGCTAGGTTTTGTAAGCCGAGAAACAAGAAGCGATCGAAGAAGAACAAGAAGCAAAGTAAAGCAAAAGCCAAGCGTGGACGGCACGCCAAGAAGAGGGAACCAGTGAGCAAGAAGTCGCACTATGATCCACAGCCCGTTGGGCCACAAGTCTGGCTGACATTGCTGTGGCATGTTGGCCTGCGAATGCCTTGGGCTTGGAAGATCGGTGCGAGCTATTCGAGCGAGCGTGGGCACTTGTTGGAGATGCTTGGTAGCGCGGAAATGCCTGAAAACACAATGATTTGCGGTGATGCGGGATTCGTGGGATATGAATTCTGGAAAGCGATTGACGCAGCAGGACATCGTTTTCTGTGTCGCGTGGGTAGCAATTGCACGTTCATTAAAAAGCTAGGCCGTTTGCGCCAACGCGGTGACATCGTGTATTGTTGGCCTCAAGATCAACAGAAAAGAAAACAACCTCCCTTGATGTTGCGTCTTTTATGCTTCAACGATGGACGTGGGCAAGTTTATCTTGTCACGAACGAACTGAACACTCGCCGCCTAAGCAACTCATTGGCGGGTCAGATATATCGTCAACGCTGGGGAATAGAAGTTCAATTTAGAACACTGAAACAAACTTTCGATCGTTCCAAGTTGCTTGGTCGCACACCCGAGGTGGCCGTGGAGGAACTGAATTGGTCATTGATGGGACTATGGGTTGCGCAACTGTTCGCGCTGCGAGAGCAAGTTGGCATGATCGAACCCGATGCACAAGCCAGCGTCGCGCAAGTGTTGCGAATACTTGAAGACATAATTCAGCGACCTGATCTTGTGCCTATACGTGGGCAGTCAATGGGAAGCCGACTATCTCACGCACGCACTGACACGTACAAGCGCAAAAAGCCGAAGAAGAGTCGTAACTTCCCGCGACGAAAAGAGGAACCACGAACTGGGCCACCAAAGTTTGTAGTTGCGACCAACGATCATAGAAAACTTCACCACGACATTGAGTCACTTCAAAATGCAGCATAAAATTTACTTAACGGCGTTGGGTGTAGGGTCGACAGGTAGACCGACGCAGTACAACAGAAACTGGATTCCGATACAATTTTGTGAAGCCATTAGAGCGGGTGACGCTGGAAAGCGTCTTCTCCTCGATCCCTAATCGAACTTAATCCATCAGGCAGAGACGCAAATGTCAGACCCTTCACCAATTCCCGCGATCAACGCCGACGACATTGTGGACACGGTGAGGGAATCGCTGCTCGTATTGAGTGCTGACCTAAGGGTGCTTCATGCGAATCGTTCCTTCTATCAGGTCTTCCAAGTTGCAGCCGAGGACACGGTAGGGCGGCTGATCTACGAACTTGGGAACTGGCAATGGGACATCCCATCGCTCCGGAATTTGCTCGAAGAGATCCTGCCAGAGCAATCTTCGTTCAGGGACTTCGAGGTAACGCACGGTTTTCAGTCCATCGGACTCAAGGTCATGCTCCTCAACGCCCGCCGCATCCTTCAGAAAGGTGACCAATCAGATTTAATCCTGCTTGCCATCGAGGACATCACCGAGCGGCGGCAGTTGGAGGACCAGCGACGGGAACTCGAGACGCGCTTTACATCATTAGTCAAGAATATCCGAGACCATTCCATATTTACGCTCGACGTTCAGGGAAACATCACTACTTGGAACCGAGAGGCCGAACGCATTTTGGGCTACGACGAGGCCGAGGCCCTCGGGCAACACTTCTCGATCATTTTCACTCCCGAAGACAAGACTGCGGGAGTTCCCGGTCAGGAACTCGCTACCGCTTTACGTGACGGCCGGGCCGAGGACGAACGCTGGCACATGCGGAAGAACGGGGAACGTTTTTGGGCGCTGGGCATCGTTACTCCGACGCATAATGTTGCGGGTACACACACTGGATTTTCGAAAATCCTGCGAGACATGACCGACCGCAAACGGATCGAGGAGGCGCTAGTATTGGCTGACCGCCGCAAGGACGAGTTCCTGGCGACTTTAGCACACGAATTGCGCAATCCCCACGCTCCAATTCGCACTGGCCTGCAACTTCTCAAGCTAACTTCGGACACAACAGCGTGGGAACAAGTCCGTGAGATGATGGATCGGGAGCTTGGTCAGATGGTGCGCCTTGTGGATGACTTGCTGGATATTAGCCGCATCACCCGTAACAAACTGGAATTGCGGAAAGCCCGCATCGATTTAGGGGCTGTTGTGCGAAGCGCGCTGGAAACGGCTCGCCCGCAAATCGAAGCGAACGGCCACAAGCTATCTATCAGTTTGCCGCCCCAGCCCGTTTATCTTGATGGCGATTTAACTCGTCTGGCACAGGTGTTTTGGAACTTGCTCAACAACAGTGCCAAGTACACGAATCCCGGTGGACTCATCAGCCTAACCGCCGAGTTGATAGGGAAAGAAGCAGTCGTTACTGTAAAGGATAACGGCATTGGAGTTCCAGCGGAGTCCCTTTCTGGCTTGTTCGAGCTTTTCTTTCAAGTGGACCGCACGCTCGAACGGACGCAAAGCGGGCTTGGAATCGGTCTGACTTTGGTGAAAGGATTGACAGAAGCTCACGGTGGTAATGTTGAAGTCTACAGCGATGGCCTCGAACAGGGATGTACGTTCGTCGTCCGACTGCCGGTAGCGGACGGGAAAGCAAACGCACCCGCAACCCAGGCCGATGAGGGGATTCAATCCAGCCCCAAGTGCCGCGTCCTTGTCGTAGACGACAATCGGGACGGGGCAGCCAGCCTTGCTATGCTGCTGACCGTGATGGGACATGAAACCCGTATCGCTCATAATGGTCTTGATGGCGTTGAACAAGCAGAAGCATTCCGGCCGAGCCTGATTATTCTGGACATCGGCCTGCCCCAGATGAACGGGTTTGACGTCTGCCGCCGAATTCGGACGAAGGCATGGTCCAAAGACACGCTGATCATCGCAGTGACGGGATGGGGTCAGGAGGAGGACCGACTTCGCTCCGAAGCTGCGGGTTTCGATCACCATATGGTGAAACCGGTGGATGTAGCAGAAATCAGACGACTATTGACGACGAGGAGAGCATAACGCGCGGCC
>JANMNK010000514.1:0-2824 GCA_031373875.1 Pirellulaceae bacterium
GAAGACGCTTGGAAACGGCCCTGGCTTTGGGACAGGAATTGCCGCAACAAAAAGTAACTACCAGCGGAGTAACTTTCTATGAAGTAATCCCTGAATCGCCAACACATCGAATCCAGCCAACTACAAATTCATCCCGAGCGGAAATCGAATCACTGGATCAAGCGATCAAGAAGCATATCGAGAAGGCTCTGATTGCGACACGCGGTCAAATTGAAGGGAAAAACGGTGCGGCGGAACTTTTGAATATCAACCCCCACACTCTGCGTGCCCGCATGAGAAAACTGGGTATCCACTGGAGCAAATTCCGAGTGTCGTGATGTAGTTACCCAAAAACAACTGCCGCAGGGAAATTCCTGGCGGCAGCTTAGACTTATGTTTTCTTCAGCCCGCCCGTTAAGAGATCGTCTGTTAAAAGCCATCGCTTCAAGCCGCTAGAGCTAGCTCGGGTTTCTCGCAATGTTAATGGAACGGAGCGGGTTGTTCTTCCGTTAGTGATTTATCAAAAACAAATTCCTTCATAAGCAGACCCGCTAGCCGTTCATAAAGTGTAATACAACTTCGCTTTGCCAAGTGCTTTTCCGATCATCGTAATTCCAACCTAGTTACTTACAAACCCAATACTCGTTTGGCTCAGCGTATTTTTGGGATTGCTATGGGATACGAAGACCTCAACGATCATGAAACACTTCGTCTCGATCCGATGATGGCCATCTCGGTCGGGAAGTGACCTTCCGACGATCCGGAACGTCTGTTCATCGCCGGATGAAATACTCTCAACCGATTGAGGTGCTTGCAGCCGATGATCGAATACAAGTAACGCACTTGCTGCTGACCTGCTCCCCCAGGTCGACTCCATGCTATCTCAAGCTTCGAAGCCGAATTTCACCAGCATCGCCCATCCATCCGCGACCCAAGCTAGTCGGCAATGAATGATAAAAGGCTAAATCGCAACTTTTGCCGAAAAATCAAAAGACTGAGCGTTCTACTACGCAAAATTCACCGTAATTGGGGTTTGTATTCACATTTGATGTGAATCTGGTCGATTATATCGGCAGAATCTGTTGTGCGGAAGTTCTGCACTGCTGACCGTTCGTTCGGAGGCACTACTTCGTTTAAAAGTCCTATCCGAATAGACTGATGTGCAACGATGCAAATTCGAATTGCAAGGCCTATGGCCGCGATCGTCCGGGCTGTATTCTTATTAGGCTTTCTCCAGTGCCATGCGACTCTCGCGGCGCAAGATGACGCGAATTTTCAGCCGCTTTCCAAATCGTTCGAAATTCGGCATGTCGTTTCCGAGCAGGTGCCGCCCACTTCTTCGCCGACCGAATTCATTCCTCCGCCCCACGCTGATTCAGCACAAGTACAGACTTTGCTGGATCGAATCGATGCGCTAGAGCGAGCAGAGCGTGATCGGGTCGCTTCCGAACAGAAAAAATCGGCAGCCGACAAGACAAAAAAAGAGGGAGAGGAAGCGAAAAAGAGAGAGGAGGCTGACAAGAAATTAGATACGGGTTGGACGGATGTTTCCCAAGATAAATGGACCGTCAAGTTTGGTGGTCATATCCAAATGGACTACATCAATTGGGCAGACGCCGATCCGGCGATTGTAGACGCTGACAACTATTTCAACTATCGCCGATTGCGATTGGTAGCGGATGGGACTGGCTACGGTGTATTCGATTTTCGGCTGCAGATGACGCTTGAACCAGGACAGGGCATGCACGAAAACCAATACGCGTCGCCGGATGTCAAAGATGCCTACGTTTCCATGAACGAGATACCGGGGATTGGTCGATTTCGAATCGGCAATTTTTTCGTGCCGTTCAGTCTCGAACAGGTGACGAATGATACCAATAACATCTTCAATGAACGATCGATCCCTTCGCAGGGCATTTTTGCTGCTGATCGCGAAGTGGGTATTGCCTGCTACAATCATTCACTCAATTATCGAACATCATGGGCTGGGGGCCTGTTCTTTGACGACATCAACGACACCTTCAAAACCAGGATCGACAACAATCAAGGATATCGACTGAGTGGTCGTTTCAATTGGTTGCCTTATTTTGACGAGCCATCCGACGGTCGTTACTTGCTTCATACGGGTGTTGGCATTCTGCACACAGACGACTATGACGATCGAGTTCGTTTCCGTGCGCGACCTCAAATTCAGCGTGGTCCTGTTCTGATTGATTCTGGAAATCTCCTTGCAGATTCTTACACGACGGGCAATCTAGAATTAGCTCTTGTTTGGGGACCTATCACGCTTCAGAACGAAGCTTATCTCTCCAGCGTCAAAATGCTCTCGGGCCCAGATGCCACGGTCGGCGGAGCCTACTCACATGTGAGTTGGTTTATCACGGGTGAGAATCGCATTTACGAGCGGTTTGGACAACACGGCGCTCAGTTTGGTCGAAATAAGCCGTTTACCAATTTCTTTGCGTCGCCGGGGGGAATCGGTTGGGGTGCCTGGGAAGCGAAAGCTCGCTGGTCAACCCTAAATTTAACAGAGGTGTCTTCGGGCCAGTACAATGATTTTTCGTCTGGCTTTAATTGGTACTGGTCGGACCGCATGCGAATCATGTTCGACTGGATTCACCCATTCACTTCGGGTGACACCGTATTCGGTTCAACAGAATCCGATCTCTTAGCTACGCGATTCGATGTCAACTGGTGAGGACAAACACTCAATCAGTCTATATGCGACGGCATTCGAATGACGCGGGCCGGAGATCATCAGAATAAATCGGAGAATTCTAATTATGAAGACTGTAAATTATACCCTTGCCGCAATAGCGACTGCGGGAATTCTGATCGCCAGTCA
>JANMNK010000560.1:0-14436 GCA_031373875.1 Pirellulaceae bacterium
AAAAACAACAAAAAATCGACTTCAGAGAATCGTCGAAAATTTCTTAATCGTGTCTCGTTGTTCACGTCCCACTCGTTAGCTGTCGGAGCCCTTGCAACGAGTTGTTTATCCCCCGTTGCCGCTTCGGATCAAATCCCCGGAGCGCCGCAAAAGAATCCCATCGCACTGCGCGGCGGCGTGATTCATACTGTCTCCGGTGAGACAATCGAAAACGGCAGCTTGCTAATTGAAAAAGGAAAGATAACCAAGGTGTTGAGCACCGGTGAAATCCAGACACCGGTAGACACAGTGATCGTTGAGTTAGATGGCAAGCATGTCTATCCGAGTTTGATTGAAGCCTACAGCTCCATAGGCTTGGTGGAGATCGACTCCATTGCAGCCACGATCGACAATAGTGAAACGGGCCAAGTCAATTCAAACGTCCGCGCGCAAGTAGCTTTTAATGCAGACAGTGAAGCGATTCCGGTTGCAAGAGCGAACGGTGTCTTGATCGCCAATTCCGTCGCGACCGGTGGGCTTATCGGGGGCCGAGCTTGCCTCATGCGGATGGATGGATGGACTTGGGAAGACATGGCGCTTAAAACCGACTCCGGTATGCAAGCCACTTGGCCTCGCTTTGCAGCAGCCCGAGTAGGTCGGCGCGGCGGCGGGCCTCCTGGCGAAAGTGGCGCGTCCCAAGCCAACGAACGGCTCAAAGAACTCGCAACGCTGATCGAAAAAACACGTGCTTATGTCGAAGGTCGTGAAAAGGACACAACGCAAAATTTGCTTGACCGCCGATTGGAAGGCATGATTCCCGTCGTTCAGGGTAAAGTTCCCTTGATCGTCGAAGCTGAAGATACCCAGCAGATCGAATCTGCCGTAGCGTTTTGCAAGAAACACAATGTACGCTTAGTGATTTACGGTGGCTACGACGCAGTCAAGTGCGCCGCCTTGCTCAAAGAAGCCCATGTTTCCATTATTGTCGCGGGCGTTTATCGATTACCGCAAAATCGACACGACGCTTACGATGCCGCGTACAGTTTGCCTGCCCGTCTTCAAGAGGCCGGAATTGATTATTGCATTTCCGGTGCTGGTCGATTTGGCGCGAGCAATCTACGAAATCTGCCTTACCACGCTGCAACCGCAGTAGCCTATGGGTTAAGTCACGAGGACGGCCTCAAAGCCATCACGTTAGCGCCTGCTAAAATTCTTGGCGTCGAGGACCGTGTTGGAAGCCTGGATGTCGGCAAGGACGCAACCCTCTTTATCGCCGACGGCGATATTCTCGAAACGTCGACCCAGGTCGTCCAAGCGTACGTGGATGGTCGCCAAGTTGACTTGACCAGCCGGCATACGCTGTTGAATGATAAGTACAAGAAAAAATACGAACAGCTCAAGACCGAATAAGAGTATCCTACACCAAAGATTGAACGAGCTAATCGGGCATTTTTTCTGCATTTCCTAGATATCTTAGTTCTTCGAGACTTTGCTTTTGATTGCTGACTCTACAATAGCAGCGTCTCAGAACTGTTTTGGATTAAGGATTTGAGGATTTGCATCGATGCCGTCGGATTTTGAAGAAGTCGCCCGATTCAGCAATCCATTCGAAGCGCGGCAAGCCCTTATTTTATTGTCCCAAAATGGATTGGAAGCTTTCATCGAAGGCGAAAATACCAACTCAACATTGTGGTATGTGGGAACAGCGATTGGTGGCGTGAAATTGCTCGTCGCGTCGGGTGAAAAGTCCAAGGCACTGGAAATTCTGAACGAACCTGTTGGCGCTAACATTGGCAGCAGTGCAGCTTGGCAATGTCGAAACTGTTTTGCAGAAGTGGATGCTGGGTTCGACATTTGTTGGCGCTGTGACAAAGATCGAGATGACAACTCCAAAATTGCAGACAACGCCGACGCAGTTGGCGATCCCGACTTGCAATCGACGTCCATTCAGGACAAGCCGACGATGCCGAGTCCTGGGTCGAGTGTTCACGATGAATCGGAATACTTGATCGAGCGAGCATGGCGTGCCGCTGTGCTTGGCTTTGTATTTCTACCGCCTTTGACGCACATTTATTCGCTCGGATTGCTCTGGGAAGCATTCTCATTATCCACGCCAATTTCGCCACACAGCAAACGACTAGCAATCGCTGCATTGACCTTGGATATTATTGCTGTGGTAATTGTCGGACTGGTCGCGCGAGTTTTCGCCAGTTGGTACTTCGGTGCTGTTTAAGCGAATTGCTAGGATTGTAGCGATTTAGAAACGTCCGTTCGGTATGCCATGATCGCAGGAATCAATCCAGCGAGGACGCCAATCAGTATGAGTCCGGGAATAATCCAAGGCTCGTAAAATGAATTGATGCTGAAAAATCCAATTCGAATACCCGCGCGATGTTCCACCATGGGACTGGCTAACACACCGATCGTATGGCCGATCACCCAGCCCATCAAACCGCCGCCCAAGGATATCAGCATCGACTCGCATAGGATCACCAAGAGCACCCGGTCGCGGCTAGCACCTAAAGCGCGCATGACGGCAATGTCGTGAGTTCGTTCATTCATCGAGTTGTAGATACTTACCAAGATGCTAATTGCACTCACGACACAGACCATGATGGTGAGTGCTAGAAGCGCTAACCGGATCGGCGAAAAGAACGTGTCCTTGACCGTGTAAATTTCACTGACCGGTGAAACGGCTTGTGCGGATTTGCTCTTGTTGATTTGCTGCAACAGGCCTACGCCCGCAAAACCCTGTGTCTTGACCAGGATTGCTGAAACCTCGCGTTTCTCGATCGGCAGCTTGGTCTTATCGGCTGGCTTGAATTCAAGTTCATCTGCCGACGGAGGCAGCTCGATACCTGTTTCTTCGTCACGTTCAGGCGCTACGTGACCTTCGAGCAAATAGAATCCCTCGATGTTCACGAACGTCGCGCGATCCGTCGGAGTTCCTGTAGGTTCGAGAATCCCAACGACGAGAAATCCGTTGCTATGCGTTTCCCCTTCTGGTCCATGCGTCGGAAAGATATTGCTTCCCAGTTTCAAGTCCAACTCGTTAGCAACAATGGATCCCACGACGGCTTCGAAATACCCGTTTTTCTCATTGTATTCTTGAAAATTGCGGCCTTTCACGAAACGATATTCTTGATCGCTTTTGCGGCCATGGCGGAGTGATGTAAAGAACTCGCTTGTCGTTCCAACGATTCGAAACCGTCCCACATAATCGCCAAGGCAGATTGGAATAGCAAAGCCATTGTTTACGAACATCGAGTATTTTCCACCTCGATCGGGATCTTCTAGTTTCCCGCCAATACTTTTGTAAGCCTTCTGTCGGCCATCGCCGGGTAAATACTCAAGCAAATAATTGTAAGGCAGCGTTCCCACTGGCCGGCTCAGATAGAAAACAGAATTCATCGTCAATTGCAGAGGGCTGCCTTTGGGACCAACGAGCAAGTTGTAGCCGATATTGCTATTCCGCTCGAATGACTCTTCGATCAGTCCCGAAACGGATAGTACAAGGACGACTAGGGTTACACCCAATGTCATCGATAACATGGTCAGCAAACTTGCAAACCAACGGTGTTGAAGATTTCGCCAAGCAATAAATAGTAAATGCATGTTGTGATGGTTGCTTATCGTTAGATGGAGGCGGTAGATTCGAAAAGAACGCGATTGAGTTTTTCCAAATCCTCAACTCGGTCAAACTGGCGGGCAATTTCAGGAGCGTGAGTGACAAGCAGCAGTGAAACCTTCTCGTCGCGACAGACTTCCCGTATCAAGTCGATAATCAACTGTTGATTGCGCGTATCGACATTCGCAGTAGGCTCGTCTGCGAGCAGCAAGCTTGGACGATTTGCTAACGCTCGCGCGACCGCGACACGTTGCTGTTGACCCACGGACAGAGCATGCGGCTTATGATGCAATCGATCGCCTAGCCCAACGCGAACCAGTAACTCCGTGGCACGCGCGATGTCGTGTCGGCCTCGCGCGAAAGTCATTCCTAGCCGCACATTTTCCAAAGCAGAAAACGCAGGCAGCAAGTTAAACGTTTGAAAGACATAGCCTATTTTAGAGGCTCGTACTCGATCGCGACCAGCTTCAGAAAGCTTAAAAAGATCTATGTTATCGAGCATGACTTGGCCGGAATCGGCGCGCGTAATGCCAGCGATAATATGTAGCAAAGTTGTTTTGCCGCCACCACTTTTCCCCAGCAGCACCATCTGCTCGCCAGATCCGATTTCCAGCCGAGGAATATCAAGCACGGGTAAGTTTTTACCGCTTGGGTCTCGATACGATTTTTTCAGTTCTGTTACTAACAGCATACGCATGAACTCTTGGTAGGGTATTTCTTTTTCGTACCGTATTCTAACCGCTGGTTTCTACGTCGATAATGCCGGTTGGTTCGCGCTGGAACTTTGCAGCCGAATCCACATCAATATTTTTTCTGAAAGGCGCAGATTAGATTGCTTTGGTGCGTTTTTCGCAATCAATACGTGTTTTGCATTCAAAGGACCGCGATCATTTGATGCAGCTTGTCGATATCTTCGCCAATCTCTCGGCAAAGTTGTTCTAAGAACAATTGCATCATTTGAGTGCGCTGTAGAGCTTCTCCACGCCCCGCTTTAGTTTGCATAGTGGCCGGCAATCGAAACAGTTTCGCGAAGAAATGGTCGACGCTTTGCAAATCATCGCGAGGCGGGCGATCGATCGGCAAAGGCTCGTCAGGATCGTACAACCGTTGCCCTAACGACCCGCCCGTCATTAAGCATCGAGCAATTCCAATCGCCCCCAGAGCCTCGAGTCGATCGGCATCCTGAACTATCTTTGCTTCTCCCGTCAAGCAATCAATCTTGGCAGAAAAACTATGAGCCTCAATGCAGTGATGGATAGCAGGCAACAATTCAAGAGGATAGCCAGCTTCGGATAGCAGTTCGTTTGCCTGCTCCGCCGCCAGTCGAGACGCTTGACTACGTAGCGGCGAATTCTTTGGTACCGCGACACAATCGTGAAGCCAAGCTGCCGGGAGAACGACGGATGGGTCCACGTTTTCGAGCAGGCCCAGTCGAGTGCAATTGACGACAACTCGCTGAACATGCTCAACGTCGTGACCTGCGTCCGCTTTGGCCATCGCGATGCGTGCGATTTGGGATATTCTCGGCTCCCAGTCTTTCTTCCATTGATTCCAGCTCGTATCCAAATTTTCCACCCAGCATTAATTGGCAAATGTTCCAGCGATCAAAACGGTTATACTTTATCCTTCAGACTCAGCAACTGCATAGCGGCGATCGTCCTTTAGAAAGGATTTTCGAGTGGCTGCATGTTGGTCGAGCAATTTTCGGTTGATACGCTTTGGTGGAATTTTTTTCGCAAGGTAACCCTGCATGACCGTTCGAGGGCATTTTGTTTCGGACCTTCATTTGTTCAGTCGGAGATCTTCGGGCCTAGAACGTTGGAACGAGTGGTGGGCCGACGCGGAACAAGCGGACTTGCTTGTGTTGGGCGGAGACATATTCGATTTCCGATGGAGTCGACTACAAAATCTCAGCGAGACGCTACTTGCTGCCCAAAAATGGCTTGAAGAGTTGTTGGCAGAACATTCACACGGCAAAGTCGTCTACTTGCTCGGCAATCATGATTGCGCTCCAGAATTTCAATGCGTTCTCGACCAGATTGCCAAGCAGTTCACACGATTCGAATGGGCGCACGAAGTTTGGCAATCGGGCGATTGTATTTTCTTGCACGGGGATATTCTTGACGCTGGCAAGTCGAGTAACGATCTCGCTCGCTATCGAGGGAGTTTTCATGAAGCCATCCCGCGAGGCAAAGTTGCCAATACGCTTTATGACATCGTCGTTCAAAGTCGATTGCATCGCGTTCCGCCACGAATTCGCCATCGACCGAAAGTCGTTTGCAAGAATCTAACGCAGTACTTGCGTCGAATGCACGGTTGTGATCTTTCAAAAGCAACGCAAGTTTATTTTGGCCACACGCACGTTCCCATGCTAGGTTTTGAGTACGACACCGTGAAATTTTATAACGCGGGATCGGGCGTCAGGCACATGGGCTTTTCTCCCCATTCATTTATCAGTCAGATATCGACGCCCGATTCGAGGACTCGATGAGCCACGAAACGGACGAGACGAAGGCCGATTGTTACTCAGCGGGAGAACGCCGCTGGATGGAATATGGTCAGCGACTGAGGGGCAAGTTGCTTGACCCACTGCTGGCTAGAATGACCGCGGGCAGGATAGTGCCCGACCATGTGACACTTGTTTCGCTTGTTTTCGGTCTCATGTTTGTACCGATGTGGATGACCGGACATCCTTGGTGGGCTGTGTGGATGGTGCTCTTGCACGTTCTGCTGGACGGTCTAGACGGCCCGCTAGCACGCTACCAACACATAGCGAGCCAGCAAGGGAGTTTTACGGATTCGTTCTGCGATCAAATCATCGTTTCGGCAGTCACGATTACCTTGATGAGCGGTACCGAGCCCTTGATTGGAATCTGGGCAGGCAGTTTATTTATGGTGTTGTATGTCGGCGTTTTGGCAATCTCGATGGTGCGAAACGCATTGCGCACGCCCTATTCTTGGCTAATCCGGCCGCGATTCTTTCTGTTCGCGGCCATCCCCATCGAGCTGTGGACTTTGCCGAATCTTGTTTCCGTCGTCATTTGGGTCAGCAACGTCCTGCTAGCGCTCAAGGTCGCCAGCGGCTTTTTCCAACTACGAAAACGCCTACCGGGGCCGAATCAAAAGCCAGGCTCGAATCAATAGTTTGGCTCAAATCAATCCTATCTGGTACAAGTCCTCGCTCCTGGGAAACGGAACCAAACTGCATCTTGGGTATTCCCAAATAATCTGGAGCACAAAAAAAGGCTTGGCATTTGCCAAGCCTTTTAAGGGAATTTGTAGAAAGAAACCGCCGGTACTAATCCGCAGAAATCTTCATCGCATAGAACGAACGCCAAATGAAGGTGCACGCCAGAGCAAGGAAGACGACGGCCATTCCTAGCGTGACGGCAACGCCTTGCTTGTGGGTTAGCTCAATAGCCAACTCGACTGCGAGCAAACCGAACAGCGTGGTGAATTTGATTACCGGATTCATCGCGACGGAAGACGTATCCTTGAACGGATCGCCTACCGTGTCACCGACGACGGTTGCTTCGTGCAGCGGAGTTCCTTTTTTCTTCAACTCGACTTCGACGATTTTCTTGGCATTATCCCAAGCTCCACCGGCATTCGCCATGAAGATGGCTTGATACAAACCAAAGATCGCGATGGAAATCAAATAACCGATGAAGAAGTAAGGTTCGATAAAGGCAAACCCAAGCGACGCAAAGAATACAGCCAAGAAGATATTGAACATGCCTTTTTGAGCATACTGGGTGCAGATCTCGACGACCTTCTTGCTGTCTTCGACGGAGGCTTTAGTCGTACCATCGAGTTTGATGTTCGCTTTGATGAATTCGACTGCGCGATAGGCACCGGTGGTCACCGCCTGGATCGAGGCACCGGTAAACCAATAAATGATGGAACCACCGGTAACCAGTCCTAGCATGAAAGGAGCATGCAACAAAGAAAGCTTTTCTTGGTTGATGGTCAAGCCATCCGTCAAGTTCATGATGATCGAGAAAATCATCGTGGTCGCACCCACGACAGCCGTACCGATGAGCACCGGTTTCGCGGTCGCTTTGAAAGTGTTCCCTGCACCGTCGTTTTCTTCGAGCAAATGTTTGGCTCGTTCAAAGTTTACGTTGAGACCAAATTTGTTCTTGAGCTCGTTCTTGATGTCCTTGACGTCTTCGATCAAGGACAACTCATAAACCGATTGAGCATTGTCGGTCACAGGTCCATAGGAATCGACGGCAATCGTTACTGGACCCATCCCGAGGAATCCGAAGGCCACCAAACCGAATGCGAATACGGCTGGAGCAACCATTAAGCTTCCCATGCCCAAGGTCGAGATACCGTAAGCACCTGCCATCAAACCGACGATGACAATCCCAAGCCAGTAGCATGAGAAATTACCCGCAACCAGACCGGAGAGGATATTCAGCGATGCTCCGCCTTCTTCCGAACTCGTGACGATTTCACGAACATGCTTGGAGGAAGTCGAAGTGAAGATTTTTACCAACTCAGGAATAATGGCACCAGCCAAAGTCCCGCATGAAATAATCGATGATAGTTTCCACCACATGCTGGAGTCACCGTTAAGCGACGGAATCATTACATAGGAGACAGCATAGGTCAACACGACGGAGACGATCGAAGTGATCCAAACTAGTCGAGTCAAAGGCATTTCGAAATTCATGTGCTCTGCACGAGCGTACTTCGCTTTGGTCATCGCTTCGTTAATGAAGTATGACGCAGCGGATGCCAAAACCATCATGACACGCATGACGAATAGCCACACCAGTAGTTGAACTTGGACGGAAGCGAACGCAGCGCCCGGAGTCTTGTCGTTGACAGCCAAAAGAATAAAGGAAATCAACGCCACCCCCGTAACACCGTAGGTCTCAAAGCCGTCAGCACTCGGTCCAACAGAGTCACCCGCATTGTCCCCCGTGCAGTCAGCGATTACGCCGGGGTTTCGCGCGTCGTCTTCCTTGATACCGAAAACGATCTTCATCAAGTCCGATCCGATATCAGCGATCTTGGTAAAAATACCACCAGCGATTCGAAGTGCCGCAGCACCTAAACTTTCGCCAATCGCAAAACCAATGAAGCAAGGACCTGCCCAGTCACCAGGAATGAAAAGCAAAATGAAGAGCATGATCATCAATTCAACGCTGATGAGCATCATACCGATGCTCATACCCGCTTTGAGAGGAATGGCATAAATCGGATAAGGAAGCCCTTCGAGACTTGCAAATGCCGTTCGGGAATTTGCAAACGTGTTCACGCGAATGCCGAACCAAGCGACGCCGTAGCTTCCTAAAATCCCAACGACACTAAAGAGCAGAATGACGCCAACCTTGTCCCAATCAAAACCCACCATGGATTTGAAATAGAAACCAATGACTGCGGCGATAAACAACCACAGGATAAAAATGAACTTGCCTTGAGTAAGTAGATACGTCTTGCACGTTTCGTAAATGAGATCCGAAATCTCAAGCATGCTTTCGTGGACAGGCAGTTTCTTCAGTTGCAAATAAATCATCAGGCCGAATCCAAGGCCCACGGCACTGACGATCAAGCCGATCAATAAAAGGGTGTGGCCACTGGTGCCGCCCAAGAATGATGCCAAATTGGTATCCTTGAGACTCGGAATTATTAACTCGGCTTCGCCGGCAGAGCATGTGGTCGTGGCTATAGACCCGATCACTAAACTCAACAGGATTGTGAAAGTCTGCACAAACTTTCGGGACTTGATGAAAAACATGATTCCTCACTAAACGAAAGACTATTTGTTAAGCCACCCGATAGGGCTAAAAAAGCACTTTGTGGTGCCAAGTACGACAGTTAAAGCCACTTTTGTGGCGTTTAAGTTGCCGAGAGCGTAAGCCCAAATTTGCTTTTCATCAAGGTAGGATGCCGTCTACTCATCCACTCAAGGAAAACCAAAAACCGGCTGACGAAATGTTATCGCAAGAAAAATAGTGTTGTCGAGGCATCGTCCCAAATCAACTCAAAACTACCGATAAGAGCCCTAAAATCATCGAAACTTACACCCAGCGATGCCATTTTTTCTGCAATAACTGAATTGGCAATGACAGAATGAATACCCCTAATCTGGACCCGCGAGACTGGGAAGATTTTCGAAAAACCTCTCACAAAGCTCTCGATCTCATCATCGACCAGATGAGAGAGCTCTCATCCCAGCCAGCTTGGCGTCCTATTCCTGCAGAAATGATCAAGACTATTTCGGAGGAGCCACTTCCTTTGACCGGAATAGGTGAAGCCAGAACGCTCGATCGGTTCCAGGAACAAGTCTTGCCTTATCCCAACGGCAGTTGGCATCCACGCTTCTGGGGATGGGTGCAAGGAACGGGCGTCCCGTGGGCAATGATTGCCGACATGCTGGCGTCGGGCATGAACGCTCATCTCGCTGGTTTCAACCAAGCTCCAAAATGGGTCGAACACAAAGTCGTGTCCTGGATTGCCGAAATGCTCGGTTGGCCAAGTACCAGCCACGGTCTCCTCTCTAGCGGTGCGACGATGTCCAACATCCTCGCTCTCTGTGTTGCCCGAAACGAAATTTCCAATCGGAACGTTCGTAGCGAAGGTCTACAAAATCCTGATGGCCTACTGACCTTTTATTGTTCGGATCAAACGCACGGTTGGATTGACAAGGGGATTGAACTTCTCGGAATCGGGACGGACAACTTGAGAAAGATAGCCACGGACTCGGAAGGCCGCATCCAAGTGGATTCATTACGAGTAGCAATCGACAAAGACCTCCGACTTGGCAACATCCCCGTATGTGTTTGTGGCAATGCGGGTGCAGTGCACTTTGGCGCGACAGATGATCTCAACCAATTAGCGGATATTTGCACAGACTATGGGTTGTGGTTTCACGTGGATGGTGCGTTCGGCGCATTCGCTTATCTCGTTCCCGAAATGCGTGCGGACCTACATGGCATGGAACGCGCCGATTCGCTCGCCGTCGATCTGCACAAATGGATGTACTTGCCGTTCGATATCGGATGTTTGCTTTGCAAAAAAACCGATGTGCTTGAACGAACTTTCGCGCATTCGCAGACCTACATGAAAAAAACGGATCGCGGATTATTAGCCGGTGGCGTCCCGTTTGCCGACATGGGCGTTGAGCTCAGTCGACCCTTCCGTGCACTAAAAGCTTGGATGTGTATTCAAGCGTACGGTGTGAACGCTTTTTCAGATTGCATTCGATCGAATATCGAGCACGCTCGTATTCTCGCACGGTTGGTCTCATCGCAAGCTCGATTCGAACTCATGGCACCCGTGCCACTCAACATTGTCTGTTTTCGATACCGACCGACCATCTACGAGCAATCAAACCTCTTTGGGGAATCGATCATCGACGCTTTCAACAACGAGTTGCTGCTCAGCTTGCAGGAAAGCGGTCAAGCTGTACTTTCGAGCACGATGATCCACGGAAAATTCTGTTTGCGAGCTGCTTTTACCAATCATCGCACGCAGAACTCGGACGTCGAGTCATTCTTTCCAGCAATCGTCAAGCTGGCCGAGTCGCTTGAAAAGCAACCTGGGAACTGACGCACGACGCCCGGTACGAGGGCCTGCTACTTTGGCTATAATGAGTACCTAACAACCCTCAAGTCACAATCCTGTATTCGTATTTTGGACATCGTCACATGTCAGGCAAGATCGCCATCGTCGACTATCAAATGGGCAATCTTCGAAGCGTCCAAAAAGCGCTCGAAGCCATTGGTGCGCAGGTCACGGTGACGAGCAACCCAGATGAGTTGATTGCCGCAGACAAGATCGTGTTGCCGGGCGTAGGCGCATTTGGTGACGCCATGCGGGAGCTGTCGGCACGCGACCTTGTCGAGCCTATTCGCGAATGGGTTCAACGCGACCGTCCATTTCTCGGTATATGCCTAGGCCTGCAGTTGTTGTTTGACGTTGGCGACGAAGGCGGGGAACATGCAGGTCTCGGAATCTTTCCAGGCCGCGTGTGTCGATTTCAGTTGCCACGTGAATTTAAAGTTCCTCACATGGGTTGGAATCAAACGAGCCGCCGTCGCGTCACCCAACTCGACCATGAACAACCCGACGACACCTATTATTACTACGTCCACAGCTATTACGTTCGTCCTGTCGACGAGCGGCTGATTTGGCTCGAAGCGGACTACGGCGGGCCGTTTTGTGCCGCGATCCAGCGTGGCAATCTTTTCGCGACCCAGTTCCATCCGGAAAAAAGCCAGCGAGACGGCCTTAAATTGCTTGAGGGATTCGTTCAGCTTTGACGTGAGTTCATCAAGGCAGCGCCGCGTCCGCCTTGATCTTGTCAAACATGGACTGCCAAGCTTCAGCAAGCTTCTGTACGCGATCCGGATATTTCGATGCCACATCTGTCGTTTCCGCACGGTCGCTGGCCAAGTCATATAACTCCCAAGCCTGATCGCGGCTTGCCACCAGTTTCCAATCACCTCGGCGAATCGCTCGATTGCCTTCGTGTAACCACCAAAGATCGCGTGGGCCAATCTTCTCATCGCCGACAATGGCACTGAACAAACTCTTGCCGGACTGTCCTGGTGCAGCGGGCGTCGTTGGATTCCAAACGCCACCACACATCTCAACGATAGTCGGTGCCATATCGATAACATGTCCTGTTTGAGACCGTAAATCGCCACCCCGAAGTTTTCCTGCGGGCCAATGGACGATCAAAGGCGTCGATATGCCACCTTCATGAACCCACGTTTTGTGGCGACGAAATGGAGTATTTGCCGCTCGCGACCAACCCGGACCTAAACATAAAAAAGTCGATGCCGATCCGGGAACCGCATTTGGATCATGGCCGTCGCCTCGAATCATTATCTCCGCACTCGCCCCGTTATCGCTAAGAAAAAAGAGGATCGTATTGTCCAGGCATTTCATTGCCGAGAGCTGATCGACGATTCGACCGATTTCTTGATCCATTCGATCCACCATCGCGGCATGGATCGCCATCTTGTGAACTAGAAAAGCTTGATGCGCATCATCGAGCGAATCCCACGCTACTTCTTGAAGCGTATCGACTTGGGCAAGTTGCTCTTGCACATTTTCGAACTGGTAAGGCGGACCGATGGCGGATTCCAACGGTCCCGGTGCGGTGGACATCAACCCCATAGTTCGTTGTTTCGATGATCGACTCTTGCGAATGGAATCCCAGCCAGCTTGATAGATATTCTTGTACTTGGCGATGTCTTCGGCGCGAGCATGCAACGGGAAATGTGGAGAAGTGAATGCAACGTAAGCAAAAAAAGGCTGGTCGCCATGCTTCGACTCATGTTCACTCAAAAACTCTATTGCACGATTCGCTATTTCCGTTGTTGCGTAGTAGTTGTCACTAAGTCCTGGCACCGGTAAAGCTTGGCCATCTAAACGATGATTGCGAGGCCCAAAAAAGCGATCATGATCGTCGAGGATGTACGATCGATCAAACCCCTGCTTCGTCGGTTCGCCGTCCAGATGCCACTTGCCGGAAACGTAGGAGCGATAGCCCAGTGACTTGAGTCGCTGAGGTAATAAAGGCGCCCACGCAGGTCGCTTGCCCTGCCCCGGCGTATTTTTCTCGAGAGCGTCCCGACGTATCTGCTGCGCGTAGAAGCCCGTCAAGAGCGAGCCTCGCGTCGGCCAACATCGGGCCGTGTTGTAAAATTGAGTAAATCGAATGCCGTTTTTGGCAAGTCGGTCGAGGTTCGGAGTTTGAATTTCCCCACCATAACAACCAATATCAGAGAATCCCAAGTCATCGGCCAAGATCACGATGACGTTGGGTTTTTCATTTGCGAAAATACCTATTCCAGCAGTGTACATGGTTGCGATTGTTCCCATAAATACAATCGTTCGAGCCCATGGCATGATCGCAGAAAAATTCGTTAGTCGCATCATTCGCTAGTATCCCATTCCTTAAAGTGCTCGCCAGCGCCTCGGTGCAATATACCATTTACGAATCTTCGACAAGCATGTTAATTCGAACTAGGATAGAAGCTTCCTCGAATCTTGCTGCGGGGCATGCGACAGGGCTCTTCGCCTGCAAGAATCGGGAACAAGATGTTTTTTCGCGTCGATGGTTCGCTGGAGGTTGTAATGTTTTTGCGAAGTGTAGTTTTGATTGGTCTAATGCTCGTCACCACCGCGGCGTTTGCTGAGAGTCCAACAGGAGTTTGGAAAGGCAAATGGACTAGCCAGTCCACCGGTCATCAAGGCCCCATGCGAGTTCGCATCACACCACAATCCGATGGCAATTACAACGCGCGCTTTACTGGTCGGTTTGCTCTCGTGATTCCGTTCACCTACCGAGCCACGATGACGCCAGTTGCTTGCGATGATTGCGGGATGACATTGGTGTCAAGCAAAAAGCTAGGCCCTGTACTGGGCTCGTACTCCATGACCGCTCGAGTCTCGGGCAATCAACTCCAAGCGGGCTTCAAGGCCGCCAAAGATACTGGCACTTTCTCAATGACTCGCCGGCGCTAAAGCGCTGGGATCAAGTTTGCCATTGCGCTTGTAGTCTCCGTTAAGGCTTTGAGACACACCCTATCGCTTCAACGGCGCTGGCTGGGGCGAGGCGAGTTCAGTGCGGAATCGCCACGCCATCTGGTTGGGCGCGAGATTCAAGTTGGTCAACCAAGTTCTCAGGGATGGGGGTTGCCCAAGCTCCATCAGCGCACGCAAGTCTTTGATCAAGAGCGGATGGCTACCGTAATACGAATGCCCCAACAAACTCGTATCGACCGGTGATATGTCGATGGTATCAATTCCCGCGAAAGTTGGTGTCTGCTTGGTCAATAATCCAAGCCGGTTGTAGCCAT